>NZ_JAPWGV010000021.1:0-109815 GCF_027213915.1 Sulfitobacter sp. G21635-S1 | reverse complement strand
AAGAGAGCTTGAAATAGCTGGCTATTCCTGCGCTCTCTTGCCTGGAACTGAGCAATTTTGGACTGAAACGGGTGGGCGACAATGAATGTCAACACGACCTAGAGGTGCTCAGCCCTCCAGCGACGCGATGATCCTGATTTCCACAACTGCGCCGGGACGCCGGATGCCTGCCACCTCCACTGCGGTCCAGGCCGGGTAGGGCGCGGCAAAGACCTCGCGCCGGACCTTGTCGAAGAGGTCGAAGTGATCGCGCAAGCCGATGTGATAGCTGGTCATCTCCACCACGGCATTCAGATCGACCCCGGCATGGCCCAGAACAAAGCCGATCTTTTCGAATGCCGCGCGAAACTGCGCCTCGGCAGAGGCGGGCATTTGGCCATCGGGGCCCGATCCGGTGGTGCCGGTGAGAAAGATCAGGTCGCCGGAGACAATGCCGGGTGACATCTGCAGCGCCTCGGCGGCGGCCTGGACCTGAGGTGGTATCAACGCATGTTTTGTCACAGGCTTTCCTTTGCGGTTTTCGAATGCCCCGAAAAAGCCATAATTCGCCCAAATCGGGTCATATTCATCTGTTAAGTGTATCGGGCAATCAAAGGAATGCCCCATGCAAGCCATTCAACGTTCCTATCGCGGCCTGAGCCTTTTGATGGACCTTAACTGGGACCGCGCGCTTTATGTCAGCACAATTGTGCTCGCTCTTGCGGCCGGTGCCTACGTCGGGTCTCTCTGATCTCGGCCATCCCACCACTGAATGATGTTACAACTTTGAAATGCACTGCATGATGTGGTGCATTTTTTGGCGCTGTGCTTTTGACAAAGGCGGATAATCTACGTACTCAGGTTTCCAATGATGTCGCAAAATTGGGTTTGAACCATGAGACTGAGGACGAGGGGCGGTGGTCCTGGCAAGCGGACAGGGGCAGGGCATGTAGGTGCGTTTTTGCGCGGGGCATCGGTTTATGCCCTTTTGTCAGCAGCTTGGATGGCGCCAGCCGCGGAATTGACCGCACAGGAATACCGTTTCGATTCTGTCGTGATCAACGGCAACGAACGGATCGGTGACAGCGCCATCATCGCCCGGGCTGGAATCAGACGTGGTCAGCCGGTCAGCGGTGGCCAGTTGAACGATGCCTACCAGGCCCTGCAGAACTCCGGGTTGTTCGAAACCGTGGCGATTGAACCGCGGGGCGGCACATTGGTCATCACGGTGACGGAACTGCCAACGCTGAACCGCGTCAGCTTTGAGGGCAACCGGCGGATCAAGGACGAGGTCCTGACCCAGATTGTCCAATCCCAGGAACGCCGTGTCTTCAACCCGACACAGGCCGAAGCGGATGCCGCCGCCATTGCCGAAGCCTATGGCAACGAGGGCCGGATTTCTGCACGGGTCCAGCCGCGCATCATCCGCCGCGACCAGAACCGCGTCGACCTCGTGTTCGAAATCTTCGAAGGCGACAACGTCGAGATCGAGCGGCTGAGCTTTGTCGGCAACCGCAAATATTCCGACCGCCGCCTGCGCCAGGTCCTCGGCACCAAGCAGGCAGGCCTGCTCCGCCGCCTGATCAAGCGTGACACCTTTGTCGAAAGCCGGGTCGAAGTCGACAAACAGCTTTTGCGCGATTTCTACCTGTCGCGTGGCTATGTCGACATGCGCACCACGGCGGTGAACGGCGAGCTTACCCAGGAACGCGACGGCTATTTCGTGTCCTACAACATCACCGAGGGCCAGCAATTCCGATTTGGTGAGATCAATGTCGTTTCAGAGATGAACGGCGTGGATGCCGCGAAATACCGCAATATCATCAAGATCCGGCCGGGCGCGGTCTATTCCCCGACCCTGGTCGAGGCGGATATCGCCCGTATCGAACGGCAGGCGATCCGTGACGGCGTGGATTTCATGCGGGTTGAGCCGCGCATCGACCGCAACGATCGCGACCTGACGCTGAATGTCACCTATGTGATCAGCAGGGGTCCGCGCGTTTTTGTCGAGCGGATTGACATCGAAGGCAACACCACGACGCTTGACCGTGTCATCCGGCGCGAGTTCGACAGCGTGGAAGGTGACCCATTCAACCCCCGTGAAATCCGGCAGGCCGCAGAACGCATCCGCGCCCTGGGATATTTCGAAAAGGCTGAGGTCAACGCCCGCGAGGGCAGCAGCGGTGAACAGGTGGTCGTGGATGTGGACGTCGAAGAGAAGCCGACAGGCTCTCTTAACTTCGGCGGCTCTTTCTCCAGCAGCGACGGTATCGGCTTTGCCATCAGCTTCGCCGAGCAGAACTTTCTCGGACGCGGGCAGCGGCTTTCGCTGACGGTCTCGACGGCCGAGGATGCGACCCGCTATGGCGTCACGTTTGTCGAACCCAGGCTGCTGGGCCGTGACCTGTCCTTTGGCCTGACGCTGGACTATGCGGAAACCGATTCTTCCTTCACCTCCTATGACACCAACCGCCTTCTGCTGCAGCCGAAGCTGACTTTCCCGCTGTCGGAAAACAGCAAGCTGCAGGTGCGCTACACCGCCGAAGAGCTTGAAATGCTGCAACGCGAAGTGCCGGTGCATGGGTTGACCATCGCTGATGACATCGCGGCGGGCGCGCTGTTCTCGTCCTCACTGGGCTATACCTTCAGCTATGACACGCGCCTTTCCGGGCTGGACCCGACATCGGGCGTACTGCTGGAGTTCGGCCAGGATTTCGCCGGGCTGGGCGGTGACAACAAGTTCATCAAGACAACGGCGAAGGTGGTGGGCGAAAGACGCATCTTCAACGAAGACATCACCCTGCGCGCTTCGCTTGAAGGTGGTGCATTGGCCTGGCGCAGCGGCAACAACCGCGTGACAGACCGTTTCCTGCTGTCGCCCTCGATCATGCGCGGCTTTGAATCGGGCGGCATCGGTCCGCGCGATATCGGTGGTACTGCAAACGATCCGCTGGGGGGCAACCTGTATCTGGCGGCACGGTTTGATGTGGAGTTCCCCCTGGGCCTGCCCGAGGAATACGGGATTTCCGGCGGTGTGTTCTATGACGTCGGCAATCTTTGGGATCTGAGCGATGTCAATTACAACGGCGGCACCGTGGTCGGGGAAAGCGGATCCTTCCGGCATGTGATTGGTTTCTCGCTGTTCTGGGAAACGCCTGTTGGTCCGTTGCAGTTCAACTTCTCCAAGGCGCTGAAGAAAGAAGTCTTCGACAAGGAACAAAGCTTCGAATTCACGCTCCGCACGGAATTCTGATCCGATGGGGCGCTTGGCCCAACACATGGCATTGATGCTGGCGCTGCTTTGCGCCGCACCCTTGGCTGCCCAGTCGACGGCGGGTCCGGCGGCTGCGCCCGAAAGGGGATCGGTCGTCAGCCCGGTGCTGACCATCGATTCCGAGCGGGTCTTCCAGCAAAGCGATTTCGGCAAGAGGGTTGCGGCGGAAGAGCGCGAAAAGCTCTCGGCGCTGGAAAGTGAAAACCGCGAGATCGAAGCCCAGCTTGAAACCGAGGAACGCGCGCTGACCGAAAAGCGTGCACAGATGACACCGGAGGCCTTCCGCGTCCTGGCAGATGCGTTTGACGCCAAGGTGCAAGAGACACGGAGCGCGCAGGATGCCAAGTTCCGCGAGTTGAGCGCCCAGCTTGACGTTGAAAGAGGCAAGTTCCAGCAGGCCGCGGCACCGGTGTTCGAGCAGCTGATGCGCGAGGCCGGCGCTGCCGTGATCCTTGAGCGGCGGTCGGTCTTTGCCAGCGCCACCGTGATCGAGATCACCGAAGAGGCGATTGCGCTGCTGAATGAAACATTGGGTGACGGCGCCGGTGCGGAAGACCGCTGAGCCGATATTGCCCCAGTGCCACAGAATTGCTAGCCCTGTACGGTACGTGACGCGAAGGACATATAATGAACCAAGAAAAACAAAGCGCTGACATCCAGATGATCCAGCGTATCCTGCCGCACCGCTATCCGTTTCTGCTGGTGGACAAGGTAAAAGAGATCGACGGAACCGCGTCCGCTGTCGGCTACAAGAACGTGACGATGAACGAACCGCATTTCCAGGGGCATTTCCCCGGCACGCCGATCATGCCCGGTGTCACCATCGTAGAGGCGATGGCGCAGACCGCGGGGGTCATGCTGGGCGTGGCGCTGGATATCGTGGACCGCGACATGCTGATCTATTTCATGTCCATCGACAAATGCAAATTCCGCCGCAAGGTGGTCCCGGGCGACGTGCTGCGGATGGACCTCAAGACCCTGCGCGGCAAGGCAGGTGGCAAGATCTGGCGTTTCAGCGGGGTTGCGACAGTCGACGGCGAAATGGCCGCCGAGGCGGAATTCATGGCGATGGTCGATCTTTCGAAAGAGGCATCATGAGCAACATTCACCCCTCTGCCATCATCGAGGACGGCGCGCAGATCGACGCTTCGGTGCAGATCGGCCCGTTCTGCGTGGTCGGGCCGGAGGTTGTGCTGAAGGCGGATGTGATCCTGAAAAGCCATGTGGTGGTCACCGGCAATACCGTGGTCGGGGCTGGCACCGTGATCTTTCCCTTTGCGGTGATCGGCGAGATCCCCCAGGATCTGAAGTTCCGCGGCGAAAAGACAGCCCTTGTGATCGGAGAGCGTAACCGCATCCGCGAACATGTAACGATGAATTGCGGGACCGATGCGGGCGGCGGCATCACGCGGGTCGGCGATGACGGATTGTTCATGGCAGGCTGTCACGTGGCCCATGATTGCATCGTCGGCGACCGTGTGGTGATGGTGAACAACTCGGGCCTTGCCGGGCATTGCGTGGTCGAGGATGACGTGATCCTCGGTGGTCTCTCCGGTGTGCATCAATGGGTCCGCCTGGGCCGTGGCGCCATCATCGGCGCGATGACCAAGATCACCAATGACGTGATCCCCTATGGCCTTGTGCAGGCCCCCAAGGGCGAATTGGAGGGGCTGAACCTGATCGGTCTGAAACGCAAGGGCGTGTCGCGTGCCGATATCACCGCGCTCCGGGCGGCCTATCAGATGCTGGCACAGGGCGAAGGCACCTTTCAGGACCGAGCCGTGCGGCTGGGCGAAGAGACCGACAGCGATTACGTGCGCCGGATCGTCGAGTTCATCACCGCCGAGACCGACCGCCACTTCCTGACCCCGAAATGACACTGGCGCTGATTGCAGGGCGCGGCAGACTGCCGGCGCAGGTTGTGGCGGCGCAGGATCGCGCACCGCTGATCTGCGCGCTGGAAGGCACGCCGCCGGACACTCTTGCGGTGGATCTGACCTTCCGGCTGGAAACCCTGGGCTCGCTGCTGATCGAACTTGGCCAGCGGGGGGTGACGCAGGTCTGTTTCTGCGGTGGCGTGGACCGGCCCGCGCTTGATCCGGCGGCGCTGGACGATGAAACCAGGCCACTTGTCCCGATGTTCCAGAAGGCGCTTGCCGCCGGGGACAATGGGGCCCTGCAGGTGATCAAGGAGATCTTCGAACAGACCGGATTCGAGGTTCTGGGCGCCGATATGCTGGTGCCTGATCTGGTGGCCCTCCCGGGGGTCCTGTCCGACGCCTGGCCCGATGCGCAGATGCGCCGCGATGCCGCGCGCGGCGAGGCGGTGCTGGCGGGTCTGGCCCCGCTCGACATCGGTCAGGCCTGTGTCATCGGGGGGGAACAGGTTCTGGGGGTCGAGGCCATGGGCGGCACGGCGCATCTGCTGGAGACCCTGCCACCCCGCGTCCGGGAGATGAACGCGATCCTCTGCAAGGGGCCCAAGACCGGTCAGATCCGCGAGATCGACATGCCCACCATCGGCCCCGAGACATTGCGCGCCGCCCATGCCGCCGGTCTGGCCGGGGTGATTGTCGATGCGGGCGATGTGATCGTGCTGGACCGCGAGGAATGCGTGCGCCTGGCCGATGAATTCGGCCTTGTCCTGTGGTCCCGGCGTGGGGGTGAGGGGTGAAAGTCTTTATTCTTGCCGGTGAACCTTCGGGCGACAAGCTGGGCGGTGCCTTGATGGCCGGATTGAAGGCGTTGCGCCCGGACGTGACTTTTGAAGGGATCGGCGGGCCTGACATGACCGCCGAAGGCCTGCAAAGCCGCTTTGACATGGCCGAGCTCAGCATCATGGGGCTGGCGGAAATCCTGCCCAGGTACCGGTCGCTCAAGGCGCGGATCCGCCAGACGGCCGATGCGGTGTTGCAAATGCAGCCCGATGTGATGATCACCATCGACAGCCCCGATTTTTCCCTGCGCGTCGCAAAGCTGGTGAAGGCGCAAAGCAACATCCGGACGGTGCATTACGTGGCCCCCTCGGTCTGGGCATGGCGGCCCGGCCGGGCGGCCCATATGGCGAAATACATCGACCATGTGCTGGCGCTGCTGCCCTTCGAGCCGCCGCTGATGCAGGCCGCAGGCATGGCCTGTGATTTCGTCGGCCATCCGGTGGTTACCGATCCCGTTGCGACGGATGAGGAGGTCAGCGCCTTTCGCTCCGAAAGTGGCATTGGCGACGCGCCTTTCCTCCTGGTTCTGCCGGGTTCGCGCAAGGCAGAGGTGGCGCGCCTCGGCCCGGTGTTCGGCGATGCCCTGGGGCTGCTGCTGGCGCGTCGTCCGCAGATGCGCGTGGTCGTGCCCGCCGCAGCGTCGGTTGCTGACGAGGTGCGCGCGGCAGTGGCGGATTGGCCCGGTGACCCGCTGGTGCTGGACCCGCGCGATGGTGGGGATGCCAGGGCACGCAAGCGCGCGGCCTTCCGGGCAGCCGATGCGGCGCTGGCGGCCTCGGGCACCGTATCGCTGGAGTTGGCGGCAGCCGGCACACCGATGGTGATCGGATACCGGGTGAACTGGCTGACCTTCCGCATCGTCAAGGCGATTGCGCTGATCGACACGGTGACGCTGGTCAATCTGGTCAGCGACACCCGTGTGGTGCCCGAATACCTTGGCCCCGACTGCACGGCGGAGGGGATTGCCGAAGGCCTGCAGGCGGTGCTGGCCAACCCGGAGGCGCAGCAGGCCGCGATGGCGCTGACCATGGAGCGCCTGGGCAAGGGTGGCGAGGCACCGGGTTTAAGGGCAGCAAGGGCGGTGCTGGAGGCGATGTGATCCAAAGGCCGCGCTGACGCGCGATTCGATCCATGAATGAATGAGGAGCGCTGCTCCTCAAACTCCTCGGGATATATTTTGCCAAAAAGAAAAGGGGCGGTCAGCCCTTGTGAATCCAGCCGCCGCCAAAGATGCGGCTGCTGTCGGGGTCGTAGAACACGCAGGCCTGTCCCGGTGACACGCCTTCCTCCGGGGTCAGCAGTTCGACTTCTGCTGTTGTGTCGGACAACGGGCGCAGGATGGCGTCGCGCGGCGGGCGGGTCGAGCGGACGCGCACCGCGATCGGCCATTCGGCGCGCGAGGTCAGGGGCGCATCGCCCAGCCAGTTGATTTCGCGCAGGGGCACGGTGCGGGTGGCGAGCATCGCCTTGGGCCCCACCACGACTTCCTTGCGCTCTGCGTCCAGCTTGACCACATAAAGAGGATCAGCCAGCCCGCCGATGCCAAGGCCACGGCGCTGGCCGATGGTATAATTGATCACGCCGTCGTGGCGGGCCAGCACATTGCCTTCCGTATCCACGATATTGCCGGGATTGGCGGCTTCGGGCCGCAGTTTACGGATCACGCTGGCGTAATCGCCATTGGGGACAAAGCAGATGTCCTGGCTGTCGGGTTTCATCGCAACGCTGAGCCCGTATTTGGCCGCCAGCGCGCGGGTGTCGTCCTTGCTGGGCAGATGGCCCAGCGGAAAGCGCAGATAGTCCAGCTGTTCCGGGGTGGTCGAGAACAGGAAATAGCTTTGATCGCGGCTGGCGTCGGCGGCGGCGTGCAGTTCCGGGCCCTTCGCGCCCATCTTGCGCTGGATATAGTGACCGGTGGCCATGCAATCGGCCTCAAGATCCTTCGCGGTTTCCAGCAGGTCCTTGAATTTCACCCGTTCGTTGCAGCGGATGCAGGGCACCGGGGTGGCCCCGCCAAGGTAGCTGTCGGCGAATTCGTCGATCACCGCGTCCTTGAAGACGTTTTCATAGTCCAGCACGTAATGTGGAAATCCCATGTCCTCGGCCACACGCCGGGCATCGTGGATGTCGATCCCGGCACAGCAGGCGCCCTTCTTGGCCAGCGCCGCGCCGTGATCGTAGAGCTGAAGCGTCACGCCGACCACGTCGTAGCCTTCTTCGGCCAGCATGGCGGCCACCACGGAGCTGTCGACGCCGCCCGACATCGCCACGACCACCCGCGTGTCGGCGGGGGCCTTGGCAAAGCCAAGCGAGTTCAGGGGCGGTGTCTGGTCAAGGGGCATCGTATTCTCCGGGGGTTTCCTTGCGAATATAGGAAAATGCGACCTACTCACAAGGGGGGGCTTCATCCTGCGTTAAGGCCGGAACGGCAGATTGGAGAGGTGCAACGACGGAATGATCTGATGTACCTCAAGAAAGTCCATGGACCGCGATCGGTGACACTGGCCGATGGGACGGTCCTGTCGCGGGCCGATCTGCCCGCGTCCTCCACCCGGCGCTGGGTGGCATCGCGCAAGGCGGCGGTGGTGCGGGGCGTTGTTTATGGGCTGATCACGCAGGAGGAGGCGCTGGAACGCTATCAGCTGAGCGAGGAGGAGTTCATCGAATGGCTGCGCGCCGTGACCGAGCATGGGGAGGCGGCGCTGAAGACAACTGCGCTGCAAAAGTATAGACAACTTTAAGTTGCTGGTTCTGCGCTGCTACATATGGTAACGGGTAGTTAACCTTTTTTGTTCACGATATTTCGTAAGTACCAGTTCAGAGAGTCGGAGAATGTTATGCGTGTACTGCTTGTAGAAGACGACCCAACGACCTCTCGCAGCATCGAGCTGATGCTGACCCATGCCAATCTGAATGTCTATGCGACCGACCTCGGCGAAGAGGGCATCGATCTTGCCAAGCTCTATGACTACGATCTGATCCTGCTGGACCTCGATCTGCCGGACATGAACGGCCATGATGTGCTGCGCCAGTTGCGGGTCAGCCGGATCGAGACGCCGATCCTGATCCTTTCCGGCTCCGACGATACGGAAAACAAGATCAAGGGCTTTGGTTTCGGCGCGGATGACTATCTGACCAAGCCGTTTCACCGCGAGGAACTGGTGGCGCGCATTCATGCGATCATCCGCCGGTCAAAGGGGCATTCACAATCCATCATCGAAACCGGCCAGATTGCGGTGAACCTGGATGCCAAGACGGTCAGCGTGAACAATCAGGCCGTGCATCTGACCGGCAAGGAATATCAGATGTTCGAACTCTTGTCCCTGCGCAAGGGGACCACCCTGACCAAGGAGATGTTCCTGAACCATCTCTATGGCGGCATGGATGAGCCGGAGCTGAAGATCATTGACGTGTTCATCTGCAAACTGCGCAAGAAGCTGAGCGCTGCGACAGGTGGACAGAACTATATCGAAACGGTCTGGGGCAGGGGCTATGTCCTGCGCGATCCCGAACCGTCAGAGGTCAACCTGGCCGCCACCGGCTGAACGCTGCGGGCTGAAAATGAATGTCCACAGGCCCTAGACCTGCCAATCCGGGCAACTTATCTAAAGCGGGATAAGGTGACGTTCGGGGGGCAGGTCTTTTGACATCTGAAATCGAGACTCTGACAGAGGATCAGGCGCGTGCGGCGCTTGCGGAGCTGGCCCGGGCCCTTGCGGATGCAAATACCGCGTACCACGGGGCCGATGCACCGGAGCTTTCCGACGCGGAATACGACAGGCTCAAGCGGCGCAACGCAGAGATCGAGGCGCGTTTTCCACATCTGAAACGGGATGACAGCCCGTCGGAACAGGTGGGGGCCGCTCCGGCAGATGGTTTTTCCAAAGTCACCCATGCGGTGGCGATGCTGTCGCTTTCGAATGCCTTTGAGGCCGAAGATGTGGCCGAATTCGACGGCAGGATCAGGAAATACCTCGGGCTGGGGGACAAGGCACCGCTGCGCTACACCGCCGAGCCAAAGATTGACGGGCTTTCCCTCTCGCTTCGCTATGAAAAGGGGGCGCTGGTGCAGGCGGCCACGCGGGGCGACGGCGCGGTGGGCGAGAACGTCACCGCCAATGCCCGCACCATCGACGATATTCCCGCCCGGATCGAAGGCGCCCCCGACCTGCTGGAGGTGCGCGGCGAAGTCTATATGAGCCACGAAGATTTCGAGGCGCTCAATGAACGGCAGGTGGCAGCAGGCGCCAAATCCTTTGCCAACCCGCGCAACGCCGCCGCCGGATCGCTGCGGCAGTTGGACGCCAGCATCACCAAATCACGCCCGCTGCGCTTCTTTGCCTATGCCTGGGGCGCGCTCAGCGCCCCGCTTGCCGACACCCAGATGGGGGCGATCCGGCGGTTGAGCGAACTGGGGTTCTCGACCAACCCGTTGACCGTGCTCTGCGACGGGCCGCAGGAGATGCTGGACCATTACGCAAAGATCGAGCTGCAGCGCGCCACGCTGGGCTATGACATCGACGGCGTGGTCTACAAGGTGGACGATCTGGCCTTGCAGGAGCGGCTGGGCTTTCGCTCCACCACCCCCCGCTGGGCCACCGCCCACAAATTTCCCGCGGAACTGGCCTGGACCCGGCTGGAGGGGATCGACATTCAGGTCGGGCGCACCGGGGCGCTGTCACCGGTGGCGCGGCTGCATCCGGTGACCGTGGGCGGCGTCGTTGTCTCCAACGCGACGCTGCACAATGAGGATTACATCAAGGGCTTTGACAGCAAGGGCGCGGAAATCCGCGGCGGCAAGGACATTCGCGTCGGTGACTGGGTGCAGGTCTATCGCGCCGGGGATGTGATCCCCAAGGTGGCCGATGTGGACCTGTCCAAACGCCCCGGGGACAGCGCCGCTTATGTCTTTCCGCAAACCTGCCCCGAATGCGGCTCTGACGCGGTGCGCGAGCCGGGCGATGCGGTACGGCGCTGCTCCGGCGGCCTGATCTGCCCGGCACAGGCGGTGGAGAAGCTGAAGCATTTCGTCTCCCGCGCGGCATTCGACATCGAGGGGCTGGGCGCGAAACAGGTCGAACAATTCTATACCGATGGCTGGATCGCCGAACCCGCCGATATCTTTACCCTGCGGGACCGCTATGGCTCCGGCGTCCAGCAGCTCAAGAATCGTGAGGGCTGGGGCGAAAAATCAGCTACGAACCTGTTCCAGGCAATTGAAGACAAACGCAATATCGCCTTCTCCCGTTTGCTGTTCTCGCTGGGCATCCGCCATGTGGGCGAGTCGGCATCGAACCTGATCGCGCTGCACTACGGGTCCTGGCATGATCTTGAGGCCGCGATGGACGCCGCCGCAGACCAGTCCGGCCCGGCATGGGAAGACCTGATCGGCATCGACGGTGTCGGGGCGGTCATGGCCGGATCGCTGGTCAAGGCCTTCGCGCAGGAGCGCGAGCGCGCCTCCATCGACCGATTGGTGGCCCATCTGACTGTGGCCGAGGCCAAACGCGCCGACACCTCGGGCAGCCCGGTGGCGGGCAAGACCGTGGTCTTTACCGGCAGCCTTGAAAAAATGACCCGGGCCGAGGCCAAGGCACGCGCCGAACGGCTGGGTGCCAAGGTCGCCGGGTCGGTCAGCGCCAGGACCGATATCCTTGTTGCCGGTCCCGGTGCCGGGTCCAAGGCGAAAAAGGCGGCGGAACTTGGGATCGAAACCCTGGATGAGGATGGCTGGCTGGCCCTGATCGGCGCTTCATGAAGGGCAGGCCCGAAACGCTGTTCCCGCTCTTTGCGGGGCTTGAGACGCTGGAGGGCGTGGGCCCCAAGACCGCGCAGACCCTTGGGCAGCTGGATGTGACCGCACCGCGGGACCTGCTGTTCACGCTGCCCTATTCCGGCATCGACCGCAGCCTGCGCAGCACGGTCAAGGACGCGCATCTGCCCGCCGTGCTGACCGTGGCGGTGACGGTGGGGGCCCATCATGCGGCCCGGACCAAGGGCGGCGCCTACCGCATTCATGTGGAGGATGCAGAAACCAGCTTTCAGCTCGTGTTTTTCCATGCGCGGGGCGATTACTGGACCCGGCAATTGCCCCCGGGCGCGCGGCGCATCGTATCGGGCCGGGTGGAGCTTTTTGACGGGATCCCCCAGATGGTCCATCCCGATTTCGCCGTGCCGGAAGAAGAGGCGGGCGATATCCCGGCTTTCGAGCCTGTCTATCCGCTGACCGGTGGCATCACCCAGAAGCTGATGTTCAAGGCGACCCGCGCCACATTGGCCCGCACCCCCGATCTGGCCGAATGGATCGACCCCGGCCAGAAGGCGCGCGAGGGCTGGCCCGATTTCAAGGCGGCGGTTGCGGCGGCACATGCGCCGCAGACCCTGGGCGATCTGGCCCTGACCGCCCCGGCGCGGGCGCGCCTGGCCTATGACGAGCTTTTTGCCCATCAGATCACCCTGGCCCTGGCGCGGCAGAAGGAACGCCGCAAGAAGGGCCGGGAGACCATCGGCGACGGCCATCTGCAGGCGCGCGTTCTGGCCTCGCTGCCCTTTGCGCCCACCGGCGCGCAGACCCGCGCGGTGGCCCAGATTGCCGCCGACATGGCCAGCCCGCAGCGGATGAACCGCCTGTTGCAGGGCGATGTGGGCGCGGGCAAGACGCTGGTCGCCTTCCTCGCCCTGCTGGGCGCGGTCGAAGCGGGCGGTCAGGGTGTGCTGATGGCCCCGACGGAGATCCTGGCCCGGCAACATCTGCAGGGCTTGCAGCCCTTGGCCGAAGAGGCCGGCGTGGTGCTGGAGATTCTCACCGGCCGGGACAAGGGCGCGGAGCGGCAGGCCAAGCTGGCCGCACTTGCCAGCGGTGCCATTCAGGTGCTGGTTGGCACCCATGCTGTGTTTCAGGCCGATGTGACCTTTGCCGATCTGCGCCTGGCGGTGGTGGATGAACAGCATCGCTTCGGCGTGCGTCAGCGGCTGGAACTGGGGCAAAAGGGGCGGCAGGCCGATGTGCTGGTGATGACGGCAACGCCGATCCCGCGGTCGCTGGCACTGGCCCAATACGGCGATATGGATGTCTCCGTGCTGGATGAGAAACCGCCCGGTCGCCAGCCCATCAAGACCGCGCTGGTCAGCACTGACCGGATCGACGAGGTGGTGAACCGCCTGCGCGCGGCGATTGCCGAGGGTCGTCAGTGTTATTGGGTGTGCCCGCTGGTCGAGGAAAGCGAGGTCAGCGACCTGATCGCGGCGGAGGAGCGGTTCAAACGCCTGCGCGCGGCCCTGGGCGAGGGGGTCGTGGGGCTGGTGCATGGCCAGATGCCTCCGGCGGAAAAAGACGCGGCAATGCGCGCCTTTCAGCAGGGGGAAACCCAGGTGCTGGTTGCCACCACGGTGATCGAGGTGGGAGTGGATGTGCCCAATGCCACCATCATGGTGGTCGAACGGGCGGAAACCTTCGGGCTGGCGCAATTGCACCAGCTGCGCGGCCGCGTCGGGCGCGGGCAGGGCGCATCGACCTGCCTGCTGATGTTCCAGCACCCGCTCAGCGAGACGGGGCGCAGGCGGCTTGAGGTACTGCGCGAGACGGAGGATGGATTTGTCATCGCGGAAACCGATCTGAAAATGCGCGGCACCGGCGATCTGATCGGCACGGCACAATCCGGGGTGCCGCGTTTCCGTGTGGCGGATCTGGAACGGCAGGCCGGACTGATGGCTGTGGCGCAGTCGGATGCGCGCAAATTGCTGGCGGATGATGCCACGTTGGAAAGTGACAGGGGCAAGGCCGCGCGTGTTCTTCTGTGGCTGATGCGGCAGGATGAGGCGATCCGTTTGATTTCAGTGGGTTAGCGTCGCAACGCCATTTTGTTCGCAAATGTTCTTAAAAAGTTCTTTACAGCCTGTTCATAAAATGAGAACAAAGGAGCAACAGATGCGGAGGCTCCGATGACAATGCTCAAGACACTCAAAACCATCGCGACACGGTCCCAGGATACGTTGCTGCAGGATGCCGTTGGTGCGGCAGCATTGGTTGTCATGCTGGTTGTCGGATTGCACCTGCCGTCATTTGTTTGATTTCTGCCTGCGCTCTCGCGCCGGTCGTTCGACGCATCCGTCCCAATTGATGCGGCTGGGGGCTCTGCCTGTCCTGTTCAGCCCAGGGGTTTGCCGCCCCGTCGAACGCCACCGGGTCCCACGTGAGTAACGCGATCCTGCGCCGCCATCCCTTTGGATGTGCGGCGCTTTTTTTTGCGATATGGTGTTTCCGGGCTTCACGGGTCACGTCCGGATGTCACGCAAGGCCTCAGTCATAGCGATAGGCCAGGCGCAGGCCGCCCCAGTGGCGCCCCCCAACCCAGAGCGGGGCAGAGAGGTCTTTCATCAGGGCAAATTCACCACCGCCCATGTCACGGCGATAGACCTGCAGCAGGAAGGGTTCCGTGTTCCGCCCGGCTTTCAATCCGACCCTGTCGTCGAACATCCGGCGGTTGCGGCAATTGGCGGTGTTCCAGACCACGTCGTCACCCTGTGGGCGCGAGAATTTCTTGTTATGGGTTGGCAGATAGCCGTTCACATCGACCGCCGCGCAGAACACGACCTTGGGGTCAAACCTCAGCGCCGGTTCCTGAAAGGCGGGCAGAACGCCATCCAGGAATCGGGTGGCGCGGGTCACCACCTGGGGCGGGTTGCTCCCCTGAACGGGCTGATAGGCGCGGTCAAAGAGCTGATCCAGACCAATGCTGCCCTCTGCCACCGCTTTATTCAGCGCCTCTGAGATTTCGTTGGCGGTCTGCGTGACATAGGCGATAAAGGGCGCATCGACAGAGGCGCCCCCAAGCGCCGCTGAGATCTGCACGATCTTTTCCGAGGCCTCGACCAGATTGTGCATCCGTTTCTTGGTCTCTTCGATCCCGACAGAGGTCTCCTGCACGGTCTCGCTGATATCGGCAACCGCGGGGCGCAGATTCTCGACCGCGTCTTTCGCGCGTTTGGTATTCGCCGCAATCTGCATGCTTTGCCCATGTTCCCTGGCGATGGTTTCTTCCATCTGGCTGAGCGCAGAATCGGTCTCTGCCGAGCGTTCCAGCACCTCGCGGGCATCGCTGGCCACGGTTTCGGCTTCCTTGCCGAGCTTGGCGATCCAGTCCGTCAGGGTTTCGATATTGTCTGAAATCTGCTTTGCCGCCAGGCTGGTCTTTTGCGAAAGATCGTTGATCGCTTCGGCCACCACAGCAAATCCGCGCCCGGCGTCACCCGCGCGCGCCGCTTCGATCTTGGCGTTGATGGCCAGCGTATTGACCTGGGTTGCGATGGTCGCGATCTGGCTGTTGTTGGCCTTGACCGCCGCAAGGGTGCTCGAAACGCCGCCGGACCTTGCATGGACCTCTTCGACCCAGCCTGCGACGCTGCGTGTCTTGGTGCCCACATCGCGCATCAGCGTCGCCGAGGATTTGACCGTTTCAAGCGCGCGGTTTGACGTTTCGCTCAACCCTTCGACCAGCCGGGTCGCGTCGTTGTTGGCGGCGGCCATTTCGTTGGTATTCTCGTCAAGTGCGCGCAGGGCGTTCTTCTGGGATGCGCCGTGTTCCGCAACCAGGTCGAGAAACCCGGAAATATCGACAATTTCGTAGCCCAGAGCGGCCGCAGCGACTGCCAATGCGTCCATCTGCGTATCAGCATCGAGGCGCATATGCGCTGTCATTTCGTTCTCCGGCCAGTGATTATCCTGTCCCTGAGTTTGCAGAAATTGACTTATAATCTGTTAATTTTCGCGCTGGCATCGGCAGTTTCCGCAGCCTCTGACAGCGCTTCGATCGCCAGCAGGATGGAGGCGTGGCGGTTCTTGTAGGCGGTGGCCGGTGTCAGGACTTCGAAACCGTCAAAGGGGGCATCGGGCACCGGGCCTGCGTCCTTCAGCATCGCGCGCAGCTGGTTGCGCGCCGTGATCAGTTGCGCGGGTGTCGCCCCGATGGCGGCGGCCCCGGTCACGGCGGCGGCGGCCTGTCCCAGCGCGCAGGCCTTCACATCCTGTCCGAATTCGGCCACCCGGCCATCCTTCATCACGACATCCACGGTCACGGTGGAGCCACAGAGCGGCGAACGGCGCTTGACCGTCATGTCCGGAGCATCGAGTCGGCCAAGGTGCGGGATCTCTGACGCCAGCGCCAGTATCCGCGCGGAGTAGAGTTTGATCAGGTCCGTTTCGTCCGACATGCTGTTCCCTTTGCCGCTCAATCCCTACATAAACGCCCGAGCCGAAGATGCAAAAAATTTTACGTGAGGTCCCCATGTCCTTTAGTCCCGATCAACTGGTCTTCAACGATGCCGGTCTGATCCCCGCAATCGCACAGGAAGCCGAGAGTGGCGAAGTGCTGATGATGGCCTGGATGAACGCCGACAGCATCCGCAAGACGCTTGATACCGGGCGGGTCACCTATTGGAGCCGGTCGCGGCAGGAATTCTGGGTCAAGGGCGACACCAGCGGCCATGTGCAGGAGCTGGTGGATTTTCGTTTCGATTGTGACGCCGATTGCCTGCTGGTGCTGGTCCGCCAGACCGGGCCCGCCTGTCACACCGGGCGGCGCAGTTGTTTCTACCGCGCGGTCAGGGACGGCGAGACAATCGAGCTTTCCTCCCCACTTTGAGTTTTGCCACATCCGCCAAGCTGTTGTAGCCTGAACTTCAGTCATCTGGGGGAATGTCATGTTGTGCAAGATTGCCGGAACCGGTGCGGTGCTTGGCCTGATGGCCGGGCTGATGGGGGCCGCGCAGGCCGAAGGGTTTGATCCGCGTGCGGATTGCGCCACGCTGCTGGGCAATGCCACGCCGGCCGAACAGGTGATGATCGCGGCCTGGACCTTTGGCTATCTCGCGGCCACCGCCGACAACATCCGCCCGGTGGAGACCCGGAACAACGCGGTTCTGTTGGGCAATATCGCAAAGGTTTGTCAGGCCAATGCAGGGGCCAGCCTGCTTGATATCGTTGCCGCCAACAGCAAACCCGCCGCTGCGTCACCCGCCGCCTCCGCCGCCCCGGCACCGGGGAGCGAGGCAGAGGCGCGGGCGCTCTTGATGCAGTATTATGCGCCGGGTGCGGATTACCTCGCGCTGACCCAGGCGCTGCTGCCGACAGAGGCGGAGGTGCGCGCGGTCTATGCCGATCCGCTGGGCTCGGCGCTCTGGCGGGATCTGAGCAGCCAGATCGGCCCCGGAACCGCCTTTGGGCCAAAGCCGGATCACAACGACCTCATCGTCGTCTACGCCACGACCCGCGCCCTGGCAGAGAAACGCCCGGTGCTGAGTGAATTTCCCGGCGGCTACAAGGATGTGCTGCAGTATTTCAAGGTTGATGTCCCGATCGTGCGGTTCAAGTTCGTGACCCGTGGCGACACCCTGGGTCTGGCGTTTGACGGGCTGATCTACCTGAATGGCCGCTGGGTAATCATGCCCAAGCCTTGGCGCAGCCTTCCGGGTTAACTTTGGCCTCTACAGGCCTACTTTTTCACGAATATCTTTCGGCGTCGCCCCATCGGCCCGGAACAGGGAAATGGCCCTGGCATCGTCGCGTTTGGCCAGGCGCCGGCCGCTTTCGTCGCGGATCAGCAAGTGGTGGTGATAGACCGGCACCGGCAGGCCCAGCAGCGCCAGCAGCAAGACCTGGATCGCGGTGAAATCAAACAGGTCCTCGCCCCGGACAACATGGGTGATCTGCTGTGCCACATCATCCAGCGCCGAGGCGAGGAAATAGGCGATGACCGCGTCATCCTTGCGGTACAGCACCACATCGCCGATCCGCGACAGGGCTGTTTCCGCCTCGATCCGGTGAAAACCGGCGTTTTTCTCGCCGGTTTCGGTAAATCCGGGAAGATTGCCGCCAAAACGCGCCAGGGCCCGGTCCATATGCAGGCGCAGCGCGTCACCGGGCTGCCAGCTGCTCACATCGCGGTGTTTGCAGATGCCGGGGTACAGATCGGGAAAGGCCCCTTCCTGCGGCGCGGCGGTGGCGGCGCGGATGTCCTTGCGCGAACAATTGCAGGGGTAGAGCAGGCCCATCTCCCGCAGGCGGGCAAGCGGTTCCTCATAGCTCTCCAGATTGTCCGATTGCCGCAGCACCGGTTCGGACCAGCTCAGGCCAAGCCAGGCCAGATCCTCAAGGATCAGCGCCTCCCACTTGGCCTTGCTGCGCTCGCGGTCGGTGTTTTCCATGCGCAGCAGGAATTCGCCACCGGCCGCACGCGCCATGTCATGCGCCAGAATCGCGGAATAGGCATGGCCCAGATGCAGCGGGCCGGTCGGAGATGGTGCAAAGCGGGTTCTGAAAGTCACGCTTTTTCAAGTACATATACGTTGGACTTCATGCCGATTCCGGGCAGGTGGTCGCCGTGTTCGCGAAACAGCAGCCGTGCCGCGCCGCAATCGGTCCATTCCATCACCCGCGCTTCATAAGCCGGGTCCCGCAACGCATTGTCATTAATGGAGAAAACGCATTTTCCATCCCGTGGCAACGCATGCATCAGGTTGTCCAGCATCTGAACCGGTGCCGCACCACTGCCAATCACGCCCATGGCCGAAATGGCGCTGTACTGACCTTTCGGAATGACCGGCGCGCCCGTGTCCGCGACGACAGAAAGCACGCGGTAGATGTCCTTCTTGCGCGCTTCGCCCAGCATTTCGGGAGAGAGATCCATGCCGTCGATCACGCTGAATCCGGCCAGCTTCAGCGCAAGGCCGGAGAGGCCGGTGCCACAGCCGAAATCCAGGATCGGCGCGCTCTTGTCGCTGGTGAACCGGGCCAGCGCCGCGGCGCAGCGGCCCGGTGTGGCATAGCCGTTTTCGGCAATCTCGGCCTCATAGCTCGCGGCCCAATCGTCATAGAGCCGGCGCGTCGCAGCCGGATCTTTGGTCCCGTAAGCTTTGTCGAGAAATCCTGTCATGCAGTCAGGTTAGGCCGGGACTGCGATCCTGTCCAGCCAGCTTTGCCAGTCCGCCTTGGCGCGGTCGGTATAGGCTTTGTAGCGGTCCTTGCGGCCCCGCCTGCCGCCGCGCAGCCCCTCGACCGGGGGGAAGAGGCCGAAGTTCACATTCATCGGCTGGAAGGTCTTTGCCTCGGCGCCGCCGGTGATATGGGTGACCAGCGCGCCCATTGCCGTCGTGTCGGGGGGCGGGGCGATATCGGTGCCCAGAATCTCTGCCGTGGCCATGCGCCCGGCCAGCAGACCCATGGCGGCGCTTTCCACATATCCTTCGACCCCGGTGATCTGCCCGGCAAAGCGGATGTTGGGCTGGCTGCGCAGGCGCATCTGATCGTCCAGCAAGGTGGGAGAGTTGATGAAGGAATTGCGGTGAATCCCGCCCAGCCGCGCGAAACTGGCGTTTTCCAGCCCCGGAATTGTTTTGAAAACATCGGCTTGCGCGCCATACTTCATCTTGGTCTGGAAGCCCACGATGTTATAGAGCGTGCCCAGCTTGTTGTCGCGGCGCAGCTGCACCACCGCATGGGCCTTGACCTCGGGCTGGTGCGGGTTGGTCAGGCCCACGGGTTTCATCGGGCCGTGGCGCAGGGTTTCGCGGCCGCGTTCGGCCATCACTTCGATGGGCAGGCAGCCGTCGAAATAGCCTGCCGTCTCGCCCTCGCGGAACTCGGTCTTGTCGGCCGCAAGCAGGGCGTCGATGAAGGCGTCATATTGCGCCTTGTCCATCGGGCAGTTGAGGTAGGCGGTGCGTTCCTCTTCGGTCTCGCCCTTGTCATAGCGCGATTGCATCCAGGCCTTGGACATGTCGATGCTGTCGAAATAGACGATGGGCGCAATGGCGTCGAAAAACGCCAGCGCCTCGGCCCCGGTGCGCGCCGCGATGGCCTCGGCCAGCTTGCCGGAGGTCAGCGGCCCGGTCGCGATGATCCAATGGCCCTCACTCGGCAGTTCGGTGATCTCGCCATATTCCACCGTTACACGCGGATGCGCCATCAGCGCATCTGTCACCGATTGGGCAAAGGGGTCCCGGTCCACCGCCAGGGCGCCGCCTGCGGGCAGTTTGTTGCGGTCGGCGCAGGCCATGATCAGCCCGCCCGCGGCGCGCATTTCCCAGTGCAGCAGGCCCACCGCATTCTGTTCATCGTCATCCGAGCGGAAGGAGTTCGAGCAGACCATCTCGCCCAGAAGGCCCGTCTGATGCGCGAATGTGCCAACCTTGGGCCGCATCTCGTGCAGGACCACGTCGATGCCTGCGTTTGCAGCCTGCCAGGCGGCTTCGGACCCGGCCATGCCGCCGCCCACGATATGAAGTGTCTGTGTCATGACAGCGATGTAGGGCAGGGCGGCGCGACAGGCAACCGCTAGCAGCATGGGGTGTGTTGGGGGAATTGCGATGATTTGGGGTCGCCGCTGCGGGAATGGTCGGTCAGTGAGAGGCTGACCTGGAGGGACCTTCCGCCGACGGCGACCCAAATATCTATGCACCCACGGGTGCTGTCAGATTTATGCCCCAAATTCGCCAGATTTGAAAGCAGAAAATCCGTCAACAATCCGGCTTCATTTCGGAAACAGTCTCCTGTGGCGGAACAGGCCTATTGGCTGTCCATCGGAAGGCCGGAGGGCACCGCGCCGGGGGCGCCCAGGGCACCTTGGGCCGCGCGCGCGTCCGTCAGCGCATCGAGAAAGCTCAACAGCTCCGCAATTTCTCCGCCGGTGAGGGCAACATCCCGGATCTCGATGGCGGCCGCGATCCGGATCATTTCCTCGGTGTCGTCCAGGGCGGTAAAATCTTCCTGCTGTGCACCGCCCGGCAACAGCGCCGCGCTGCGGTCATAGCCGGTCAGCCCCGCCAGCGCATCCATGTGATGGCGCAGGATGTCTTCCAGCCGGGCATAGGCGCCGTTGTGACCGTAAGGGGCGGTCAGCGCGACATTGCGCAGGGAAGGCGTGCGAAAGCGGTAGAAATCCGCCGGCACGCCGGTGACCTTGCCGCGCCCCAGGTCTGCATATCGGGCATAGGCGCTGTCGGTGTTCTTGCCCGGCCCGAACTGGGGCATGCCGATGGCGTGAAACCCGTGATCGGTCTGGAAGGGACCGCTGTGGCAGGTGCTGCAGCGCGCCTTGCCATAAAAAAGCGCCATTCCGGCAGCCTGTGCGGGCAACAGTGGCGCGCCGTCGCGCAGGTAGCGGTCAAAGGGGCTGTCGGTGGCGCGGAATTCAGTGGTGATGAAGGCGGCCAGCGCCTGGGCAATATCGGTGATGTGCAGGTCCTGCACCCCCTGAGCGGCAAAGCGGTCGCGATATGCGGGGATCGCCGCGATGCGTGCGGCCAGGATTGCCCATGCCCCGTCGCTGCCATGGATGCGGCCCGCGTCAACGGCGCTGGCCACGTCGTTTTCGCCTGCCTGGCCCGACATTTCATCCGCCGAGAGGATCGGCAGCATCGCCTGGGCGGCCAGCGCGGAGGGCATGGGTTTTTCCAGCGTCCGCCCTTCAGGCATGCGGATGCCGAACATGGCGCTCTCGCTGCGCTCCACCCGGCCATCGTGGAACATCACGGTGAATTCCCGCGCACCGATGTTGAACAGGGCAGGCGCATTGCGCGGTATGCGCGCATGCGGGCGGTTGTCCTCGCTCGCGATGCGACGGCTGCCCAGTCCAAGCCCGCCCTCGCCGATGGAGAGCGACATGCCGTCCGATGTGCCCAGCGTCGGATGGTGGCAGGTCGCACAGGCAATATTGCGGTTGCCCGACAGGATCGGGTCAAAGAACAGGTCACGGCCCAGCAGGATCTGTTCCATCGGAAAGCTGGGAAAATCCGCATCGGTGACCGGCGCGGGCAGGGGATCTGCCATCGCTGTCTGAGCCAGAAAGCCGATAAATACTGCCGTCAGCGCACCGCGCATCCTGTTCCCCCTGAAGCTTTTGGGCAATTTGCCCAAAACGCGCGGTCATTTCCAGCCAAAGCTGCAGAAATCAAGGCCAGAAACAGGCAAAAGTGTCACTGATCCCACTTCGGGTCACGTTTGCCGAGAAAGGCATCAATCCCTTCGGCAGTATCATCGCGCAGCATGTTCTGCACCATGACCTCGCCGGTATAGGCATAGGCCTCGGCCACAGGCATCTGCAACTGGGCATAGAACGCCTCCTTGCCGATCCTGACGGCAGCGCCGAGCTTTCCGGCGATCTGATTGGCCAGGGCGGCGGTTTCATCGGCCAGCTGTTCGGGCGGAACCACGCGGTTGACCAGCCCGATCTCGCGAGCGCGGATGGCGTCGATGAAATCGCCCGTGGTCAGCATCTCGAAGGCCTGTTTGCGCGGGATATTGCGGCTCAGTGCCACCATGGGGGTGGAGCAGAACAGCCCGATGTTCACGCCGTTGACGCCAAAGCGCGTGCCTTCGGCGGCGACGGCCATATCGCAGGTGGCGACCAGCTGGCACCCGGCGGCGGTGGCAATCCCGTGGACCTGCGCGATCACCGGCTGCGGCATCGACTGGATGCGCGCCATCATCTTGCTGCACCGCTCGAAAAGATCCCTGAAACCGGCGGCCCCGCCATCCTCGGCCTGGCGCATGGCGGTCATCTGGCGCAGGTCATGGCCGGCGCAGAACGCCTTGCCCATGCCGGCCAGGGTGATCACCCGCGTTTCGGGGTCCGAAGCGCAGGCATCCAGCGCTTCCATCAGCGCTGCCAGCATCTCGTCGGACAGCGCATTCAGCCGTTCCGGCGCGTTCATCGTCAGCTGCATCACCGCGCCGTGACGCTGGGTCTCTACAATTGCCATCTTGCCCTCCCGGATCAATCAAGACACCTTGCCCCGCACAGCAGGAGAGGACAAGTATGCCCGCCGTCATGACCGCAGAGCAATTGACCAGCTTCATGAAGGAGGTCTTCGCGCAGGTTGCCGATGATTTCGCCATCGACGACGTGGGCGAGGGCGAGATCACCATGCGCCTGCTGACCCAGGACCGCCACCTGCGGCCCGGAGGTACAATCTCCGGCCCCGCCATGTTCGCGCTGGCGGATGTCGCGGCCTATCTGGTCACGTTGGCGATGATCGGCCCGCAGGCCCTGGCGGTGACGACTAATTGTTCCATTGATTTCATGCGCAAGCCGCAGGCGGGCGTCGATCTGGTTGCTCGGGCGCGCCTGCTGAAGCTGGGCAAGCAATTGTCGGTCACCGATGTGATGCTGTATTCCGTGGGTCTGGATGCGCCGGTGGCGCGGGCATCGCTGACCTATGCCATCCCGCCCCGCAAGATGGCGGTCTGATCTGCATTCGCTACCGCATATCTCACGCAGTTTGAGCGAGACAGCATCTACCTGTTTGTCCTGAAACGAAAAATGGGCCGGATTGCTCCGGCCCAGTGAAGAGGTCTGGCAGATCCCACAGGGAAGTCAGACCCGCCAGAACACGCGAGACGCCTCGGTATCGGCCTGCTCGGGTGTCAGTCCCACGTCGCTCAGCTGCCATGGCTCAAGCCTTGAGAGGGCGAGTCGTGTGCGGCGGCGGGTGGCCCATTTCGTCACGCAGACCGCGAAGGCAACCGCCAGCTCAGCCACAATCGGCGTGCCAGGTTGCGCCAGGATGCTCAGCGCGTCGGGTGTCGTCGGTCTTGCCTGTGTCATGGGAATCTCCTTCTCGAATAATTGTATTGACACAATATAGCGGACTGCTACAATAAATTGATACAAAAGGCCATACAAAGACGCTAGGGAAACATTGTAATGGATACAATTTGGTCATCCGAGGGGCTTGCCGGGACGGGGCCCAAGTACAAAGCGGTTGTAACAATGATCCGTGACCGCATCGCGACAAAGGCATTGCAGGTCGACGACAAGCTGCCGCCGGTGCGGGATCTGGCCTGGAAGCTGGGCATCACCCCCGGCACCGTGGCGCGGGCGTACAGCATCCTCACCGATGACGGCACCCTGCGCGCCGAAGTCGGGCGCGGCACCTTCGTGGCGGCGCCCAAAACGGTCGGGCGGCCGCTCAACCTGATCGAAATTGATCCGGTGCCGCATAACACCGGGGGCGACGTGTATCAGGTCAACCTCTATTCGCCGCATCTGCCCAATGGCGGGCAGGCAGAACTGATCCGAAGGCTGTTGATCGAAGTGGCGGAAGACCCGCCATCGGGCGTGATGCATTACCCGTCGCGGCGCAGCGCGCTTGGCGCCCGGCTGGCGATGGTCCAGTGGTTGCAGGGCACGCCCATCGGCGCGGTGGAGGAAAGCGATATCGTGCTGAGCCTTGGCGGCCAGAATGCGGTGATGCTGATGCTGCAGACCGTGTTGCAGGGCCGCCGCCCCGTCGTCTTTGTCGAGGCGCTGTCCTATCCCGGTTTCCGCCGCGCCGCCGAGGCATTGCGCGCCGATGTCGTGCCGATCGAGATCGACGCACATGGGATCGTCCCCGAAGCCCTTGCCGCCGCCGCCGAACGCCACCCGGAGGCGCAGGTGCTATGTACCTCGCCCGAGGTGCACAGCCCCACCTGCGGCTTTACCCCGATGGACCGGCGCGCGGCCATTGTGGCGGTGGCGCGCAAATACGATCTTCAGATCCTTGAGGACGATTGTTACCGCATGGGCCGGGCGGAGGGCGAAGGCTATCGCCAGATGGCCCCGGAGCGCGGCTGGTACATTACCTCGCTGTCCAAATCCATCACACCGGCCCTGCGCATCGGCTGCATTGTACCCCCCAAGGGGCTGGCCGGGGCGCTGCACCGCACGTCGGAGCACAGCTTCTTTGGTCTGGCCACGCCGATCATCGACCTGACGGCCAAACTGCTGACCCACCCTGAACTGCCCGCCATCATGGATGCCTCCCGCGAGGGGGTGGAGCGCTATGTGAAAGTGGCGGTGAACACCCTGGGCGGTTTTGATCTGCAATGGCGGCGCGATGTGCCTTTTGTCTGGCTGCACCTGCCGCAGGGCTGGCGCGCCAGCGCGTTTTGCCAGGCCGCCGAAAAGGTCGGAGTCCAGGTCCGCGCCGCCGAGGAATTTGCCGCCCGCGATGCCAATGCGCCCCATGCGATCCGCATGGCGGTCAACGCGGGCGTGTCGCTGCGCAGCTTCGAGGCGGCAATGGAACGGCTGCGCGATCTGCTGGAACATCCGCCCGAGCAGATCAACGTCTGATCCGGGCCTCGCGCGAAATTTCTTGGCAGAAGGGGCGCCACTGGCTAGATTTTGATCATTCAGCAAAAGGAATTTGCCCATGCGATTGATCGTTCTCGCCCTTGCCGCTGCCCTCACGGGGCTCACTTCACCGCTGCTTGCCCAGCAGGCCAATGTCTTTGCCCAGGCCGAGATTGACAGCGCCCCCGCCTGTGGCAAGGGGCGCGGGATCGAGGATGGCACAGTGCAGCTTTGCACCTGCAAGGCCACCACGTTCAAACGCTTCGTCTGGGGCAGCGGCCCCTATTCGGGCCATTCCGATGTCTGCACCGCTGCACGCCACGCCGGAGTGATCGGCGAGGATGGCGGCGCATTGGCGGTCGTGGGCCGGCCCGGGCAGAAATCCTATGAAGGCTCGGATGCCAACGGTATCTCCACCAAGCGCTGGGGCCTGTTCCAGTCCAGCTTTGACGTGATGCCGGCGCTGGTGGCAGGGCAGGCGGCAGCCGCGGACGCGCCGGTTCTGGCCTGCACCGGCTTTTCCGCCGATGCGGCCCCCTTTACCTGTGCCTGCCCCGAAGGCAGCGATGCGGGCGGATCGGTCTGGGGCAGCGGGCCCTATACCGGCGACAGCGACCTCTGCCGCGCGGCGGTTCATGCCGGTGCGATCCCGGCCACCGGCGGCAAGATCAAGGTGACGGCAGCACCGGGTCAGGACGCCTATGAAGGCTCCAGCCAGAACGGCGTGACCAGCAGCCGCTGGGGGTCCTACGGCCAGAGTTTCGAGGTCGCGGCCGTGGGCGGCGGTGTGATCGCGATGCAAGGCACCTGCAGCACCATGCCCGCCGATGCCGAAAGCCTGGTCTGCGTCTGTGCCGAAAACGCGCCGGTCAGCAAGTCGGTCTGGGGCAGCGGGCCCTACACGGCTGACAGCGACATCTGCACCGCCGCGCGCCATGCGGGAGTTGTGGATGCGGCAGGCGGCAGCGTGACAGCGATCCGGCTGAAAGGGCTGGACGCCTATGCCGGGTCCTCGGCCAATGGGGTGACCACCTCGAAATGGGGCAGTTTCGAACAGTCGATCACCTTCGACCGGAACTGAAGGCTCACGGCGCGGGACGCGCCTGCGCCCGCTGCGCCATCACGTCCTGGCCCAGGGTCAGCGTATAGCGTTCCAGTTCGGACAGGGCGGCTTCCGTCTCGGGGGCGCTTTGCGCGTCCAGCGCATCCGCGATCTGGCAATGCAGGGCGATGATCCTTTCGCGCGACCGCGCGGTGAAGGTGATCATGTTCATCAGCGGCTGCATCGCTTCGACCGCGCCCGCCAACTGATAGGACATCACCGGGTTGCCCGCGCCATCCACCAGGGCGCGGTGAAAGGCCACGTCGGAGGCGCAGAACGCCTCGTCGGTCAGGCCGGGCTGGCCCTGCCGGTGGATCTCGGCGCGCATCGTGGCCAGATGATCGGCACTGCGCCGCGCCGCCGACAGGGGCGCGCAGGCCCGTTCCAGCGCATAGCGGGCCTCGCAGGCGGTCTCGAAACTCACGGCATTCATCGACAGCAGCAGGGTGGATGTGGTGATCTGCTGGCTATAGGCCTCTTCAAAGCTGATCCGGTTCACGAAGGCGCCCCCTGTCGCACCGCGCTGGGTGCGGATCAGCGATTGTGCCGCAAGCCGCTTCAGCGCCTCGCGCACCGTGGTGCGACCCACCTCGAACTGCGCGCAAAGCTCCGCCTCCGAGGGCAGGCGCTGATCCACGATCAACTGCCCGCTGACGATGGCATCGCGGATCGCGCTGGCAATCTGCACCGACAGATCGGCGGGGCTGGAGGGGTCTATCTTCATATGTCTGACAATTAGGATTTGCTCCGTTTGTAAATGTCTGACATTAAATTGGCAAGAACCTGACTCGGTTTGACGATATATGGGGGATTAATGAATCCTGTCCTGCGCTCAACTCTCTGGCTGGCTTTCTTCGGGCTGGTGCTGGCGGCATGGGCGCTGATGTATGTCATGGCGATGGACATGGACCTCGACCTGCTGGGCCGTCCCGGCCAGATGGGCGCGGTGATGCGCGGCATGGACCCGCGCATGGACATGTACATGCCGATGGCAAATTTCGGCCCGCTGTTCGTGATGTGGGGGGCGATGATGGCGGCGATGATGCTGCCCACCATGGTGCCGACCCTGCGCAGCTACGAGGACCTGATGGTCAGTGCCGATGGCACGCGGGCAGGGTGGCTTGGCGTGCTGCTTGGATACTTCACCGTATGGCTGGCCTTTGCCGCCCTGATCGCGGGGCTGCAACTGGCGCTGCTGTTCGGCGGGGCAATCGACATGCTGGGCATCGCCCGGTCGCGCTGGTTTGCAGCGGCCTTGCTTCTGGCCGTCGGATTGTTCCAGTTCACCCGGACCAAGGAAATCTGCCACGGCGTCTGCCATTCCCCGATGATCTATTTCCTCGGCCATTGGCGCACCGGCTTTGCAGGTGGCCTGCGCATGGGGCTGGGGCTGGGTGCGTATTGTGCGGGCTGTTGCTGGGGCTTCATGCTGCTGGGCTTTGCCGGCGGGGTGATGAACCTGGCCTGGATGGGGCTGGCGACGCTCTTCATGGTGCTGGAAAAGCTGCCGCAAATCGGACATCGTGTCACCAGACCCCTGGGGGTTGCCCTGATCTGCGGCGCATGTGTCGTGGCGGGCTGGCCCCTGATCATGATACCTTTTCACGGAGGATAAGATGGCCGTCACCAGATTACCGGAAGCAGACCGCCTGCCGATTTCCCAACGCATCGACAGCCGGATGCCCAATCCGGGACGGCGCAGGATGACGCCCACCGATTGGGCGATCAAGGGAGAGCTGTTCCTCAATTGCTCCTGCACCGTGTTCTGCCCCTGTGTGGTGAGCCTCGGCGCGCATCCCCCGACCGAGGGGCATTGCCATGCCTGGATGGCCATCGCCATCGACGAAGGCCATTACGAGGGCGAGGACCTGTCGGGCCTGAACGTCGGCCTGCTGGTCGATATTCCCGGCCGCATGGGAGAGGGCAACTGGAAGGTTGCCGCCTATGTGGACGAGCGCGCCAGCGGCAAAGCCTATAACGGCATCCTGCAGATCTTTTCGGGCCAGGCGGGCGGCACCACGGGGCTGTTCACCATGCTGGTGTCCGAGATCATCGGCGCGGAACGCGCCCCGGTCCAGATCACCCGCGACGGCAACCGCCGCGCGATCCAGATCGGCCGCAAGATCCAGGGCGAGATCGAGACCCTGGCGGGCAAGGATCCGGAGCACCCGGTGATGGTCTCCAATTCGAAATACTGGATGGGCCCCGACATCATCGCGGCGAAGGGTCTGCGCAGCAAGGTGCGCGACTATGGCCGGGTCTGGGATTTTGACGGCATGTCGGCAGAGATCTGCCCGATTGACTGGAAAGGCCCCAAACCATGATTGACGCGGGCTTCGTTCAGATCATGGCCCGCTACAACGCGTGGCAGAACCGTCAGCTGATGGGTATTGTCAACGACATGGACGAGGCCGCGCTCGACCATGATCACGGCGCATTTTTCAGCACCATCAGGGGCACGCTGAATCACCTGCTCTGGGCCGATACCATGTGGATGAGCCGCCTGTGCGATGATGTCGCAAAGCCGAAGGTGGCGGGCGATCAATCGACCACCTACACCGAGACCACGGGGGTCTGGCAGGCGGAGCGGTTCCGCATCGACGGGCGCATCCGCATCTGGTCGGAGACCCTGTCGAACATCGACCTGCTGGGCGATCTGACCTGGTATTCGGGCTTGACCAAATCCGAGATGTCAAAGCCCAGGGCGCTTTGCGTTGCACATATCTTCAACCACCAGACCCACCACCGGGGCCAGGTCCATGCCATGCTGACGGCTGGCGGCCATGCGGCACCGGTGAGCGATCTTGCCTTCATGCCCGAGGACGCCTGATGCCATCACCCCGGACGATGGACCAGTTGAACAGCGAGCGCGCCGCCTTCTGGGCCGCGCTGGCCGAAGAGATGGCAGAAGCCGACAGCGCAGAGCGGACCGGTCAGGAACAGCACTTTGCCCTTGGCGATGATTTGCTCGACGGGCGCCTGCGCATGGTCATGTCTGTGTCACAGGACAAGACCTCGGTATATCTCGTGGCACGATCCGACGCGGCAAAACGCTGGGTCAGCGCCCATCTTGCCGCGTTGCAAACCGAATTGCGGGCCGCCGGTCCGGGCGACAAAACCAATGTCGCCGCCGGACGCTGGTTTCGCCGGGACGACAAGAAGAACGTCGTGACCCTGCGCAGCCGCTGGCCGGAGATGCGCCGCTGGCTGCGCGCACAACATGCAACATTTCAACAGGCGGCTTGCGCCGTGCAGAAGGACACTGACTGATGGCCCTGATTTCCCCGTCACGGCGGCTGCGCCGGACCCCGTTTTCCGATGGCGTGGAGGCGGCAGGGGTCTCTGCCTATACCGTCTATAACCGGATGCTGCTGCCCACGGTCTTTCGCAGCGTCGAGGAAGATTACCATCACCTGAAATCGGCGGTGCAGGTCTGGGATGTGGCCTGCGAACGGCAGGTGGAGCTGCGCGGGCCGGATGCGGCGCGGCTGATGCAGATGCTGACCCCGCGCGACCTGCGCGGCATGTTGCCGGGGCGCTGTTTCTATGTCCCCATCGTCGATGAGACGGGCGGCATGCTGAACGACCCGGTGGCGGTGAAACTGGCCGAGGACCGCTGGTGGATCTCGATCGCCGACAGTGACCTGATGCTTTGGGTCAAGGGCATCGCCAACGGCTACCGGCTGGATGTGCTGGTGGATGAGCCCGATGTGAGCCCGCTGGCGGTCCAGGGGCCGAAAGCGGATGAGCTGATGGCGCGGGTGTTCGGGGATGCGGTGCGCGATGTGCGGTTCTTCCGCTTCGGGCATTTCGAATTCCAGGGCCGGGACTTGGTTGTCGCGCGGTCGGGCTATTCCAAGCAGGGCGGCTTTGAGATCTACGTCGAGGGCAGCGACATCGGGATGCCGCTGTGGCATGCGCTGATGGAGGCCGGGCGCGATCTGGACGTGCGCGCGGGCTGCCCCAATGGCATCGAGCGGGTGGAGGCGGGCTTGCTGAGCTATGGCAACGACATGACCGACGACAACACGCCGCATGAATGCGGGCTGGGCCGGTTCTGTGACACCCAGACGGCCATCGGCTGTATCGGGCGGGATGCGCTCTTGCGGGTGGCCAAGGAAGGGCCGGTGCAGCAGGTCCGCGCCATCGAGATTGCCGGCGACCCGGTGCCGCGCTGCGACCGGGCCTGGCCCCTGATGGCCGGGGCGCGGCAGGTGGGGCAGGTCACCTCTGCCGTCTGGTCACCCGATTTCGGGGTGAATGTGGCCATCGGCATGGTGCGCATGACCCATTGGGATCCGGGCACGCCCTTGCAGTTGCACGGGCCGGATGGAATGCAGGAGGCGATCGTGCGTGAGGGTTTCTGGCTTTAGCGCGGAGGTATCGGTGGCACCGGGGCGCTGCCCCGGACCCCGGGAATATTTGAAGGCCAAAAAGAAATGGGCCGGGAAAAAGGGCGGAGCGCCCGGAAAGGATGAGAGATGTTCAATGCGTTGATCGTGAACAAGGACGACGAGGGCAAGACATCCGCACAGGTGGCGCAGATTGGTCTGGACGATCTGCCGACGGGCGACGTGACCGTGGCGGTGGAATATTCGACCGTGAACTACAAGGACGGCTTGTGCATCGGGCCGGGCGGCGGGTTGGTGCGGAACTATCCGCATGTGCCGGGCATCGACTTTGCCGGGACGGTGGAAGCCTCGGACGACGACCGCTACAAGCCCGGCGACAAGGTGGTGCTGACCGGCTGGCGCGTGGGCGAGGCGCATTGGGGCGGCTATGCGCAAAAGGCGCGGGTCAGGGCCGATTGGCTGGTGCCGCTGCCCGGGGGGCTCGACACCCGTCAGGCGATGGCTGTGGGCACGGCCGGTTTCACCGCGATGCTGGCGGTGATGGCGCTGGAAGATCACGGCATCAAAAAAGGTCCGGTGCTGGTCACCGGTGCGGCGGGCGGTGTGGGTTCGGTCGCCACCGCGATCCTGGCCAATCTCGGACATGAGGTTGCAGGCGTCACCGGGCGGCCGGAAACGGCGGATTACCTCAAGAGCCTTGGCGCCAGCCAGATTGTCGCCCGCGCGGAGATCAACGAAACCACCAAGCGCCCCCTGGAGGGCGAGACCTGGGGCGGCTGCGTGGATGCCGTGGGCGGCGCCATGCTGGCCCGTGTGCTGGGCCAGATGGAATATGGCGCATCCGTTGCCGCCGTTGGCCTGGCGGGCGGTGCGGCCTTGCCTGCCACGGTGATCCCCTTCCTGCTGCGCGGCGTGAACCTGCTGGGCATCGACAGTGTGATGCAACCCTATGAGAACCGTCTGCGCGCCTGGGAGCGGATCGCGCGGGACCTGCCGATGGACAAGCTGGAGGCGATGGTTCAGCCCGCCAAACTGAGCGATCTGCCCAGGCTGGGGGCGGATATCCTCAAGGGGCAGGTGAAGGGCCGGGTCGTGGTTGATGTGAACGCATGACCCTGCGCGCTGTTGCGGTGCCGCAATATGCCTTTCTGTCCCGCCATGTGGGGCAGGGGGCGACCTATACCGATTGCTATGAGGTGGTGGTGCCCGGTCAGGTCGATCTGGCGCAGTTCATCTGCCGGTTCTATACCAGCTGGCTGTTCCGGCTGGAGCGGCTGGTGCTGTCCCTTGCCCTGCGCCGCCGCATCGCTGATGCCGAGGTGGCAGCGCTGGCGGCGGGGGCGGAGGCATTCGCCATCTGGCGGGTGGAGGCGCGTGGTGCGCGGCAGATCCTGCTCTGTGACCTGCGCGGCAGCACCTGTTCCTGGCTGGCCGTGGCCCCCGGCGATGGCGGCGGCACGCAGCTGCTTTTCGGCTCTGCCGTGATGGCGCGTCCGGGGCGCGACCTGCCGCGGATCCTGCGCATCCTGACACCCTTTCACAAGGTCTATGCGCGCGGGTTGCTGCGGGCGGCGGCAGCGCGGCTTGCAAAGGGGTGACGGCGGCAAAAGATCGTCTTACAACGGGCCGAACCACTTCAGGAGAACCCGATGACCGCCTATGATGACCAGAATATCTTTGCCAGGATCCTGCGCGGCGAAATCCCCAGCTTCAAGGTCTACGAAGATGACGAGACCCTGTGTTTCATGGACATCATGCCGCGCACCGACGGGCATTGCCTGGTGATCCCCAAGACGCCCTGCCGCAACATCCTGGATGCGACACCGGCGCAGCTGGCGGCCTGTATGGCGACGGTCAGCAAGGTGGCGAATGCCGCGAAAAAGGCCTTTGCCGCCGATGGCATCACCCTGCAGCAGTTCAGTGAGGCCGCAGGCGGGCAGGAGGTGTTCCACCTGCATTTTCACATCCATCCCCGGCACGAAGGCCTGCCGATGCGGCCACCGGGCAAGATGGGCGACATGGATGTGATCAAGGGCCATGCAGAGAAGATCGCAGCGGCGATTTCATAAGGGAATCAGCCGTTTTCCGGCTCGAATCGGCGGATGATACCGACCTAATTGATTTCAAATGCGTCAGGACGGGCGTCAGCGGCGGGTGCCAAGCGGTGCCGTTTGCCCGCAATTTTGCCGAAATTTCTTGCAAGCAGCTTGCCCAAATTTGAGCACATCCCGGTAAGCCATTGAGAGCAAAGGTTTCCTTTTGCTTTGTGTTCCATGGATCGGGCCATAGGCTTTGTCGCATAACAATAAAACAGGGACATATGCTATGGCGCTTAGACCTCCACTGATGAAGCTGCCGATCAAGACTGCGGACAGCGGTTTTTATCGCGGCTTCAGCATCGACGTGACCATCACGGCCAAGATCATCATTGGTCTGCTGGTGATCTGGGCCGTCGCCTTTCCCGAGCAGGCAGGCCGTATCCTGTCGGAATTCAACGGGTTCATCCTGACAAATTTTGCCACCTGGTACGTCTGGGTCATGGCGCTGTTTGTCATCACCTGCCTGGTGCTGGCGATCTGGCCCGCGGCGGGACGGCTCAAGATGGGATTGCCGGACGACAAGCCGGAATTCAGCAACTTCTCCTGGTTCTCGATGATGTTCGGTGCCGGGATCGGGGTCGGGATGCTGACCTGGGCGGTGGCCGAGCCGATCTATCACTTTGGCAACAACCCGGATGTGATCCAGGGCTTTGCCGCGGGCAAGGGCGAGGACAACATCCTGAACGCCTACAAGTGGTCCTATCTGCACTGGGGGTTCACCGCCTGGGCTTCCTATGCGATTGCCGGTCTGGGACTGGGCTATTTTGCCTATCGCCGGGGGCTGCCGCTGACCATCCGGTCTTCGCTGACACCCTTGTTCGGCAAATCGCTGTCAGGACCTTTCGGGCATCTGATCGACATCGTGGCGGTGGTTGCGACCATCCTTGGTGTGGCGCAGACCCTGGGGTTTGGCGTGAACCAGTTTGTCGACGGGATGAGCCGGATCGGCGTGGGTGACTGGCTGACCGGTGACGATGGCCAGCCTTCGTCCATCGGGATCATCTTTTCGATCATCGTCATCATGGGGGCCTCGACCCTCTCGGCGCTGTCGGGGGTGGGCAAGGGCATCAAGTGGCTGTCGAACATCAACATGGCGCTGTCGATCTTCCTGCTTGGCTTCCTGATGATCTTCGGCTCGACCTTCTTCGGGCTCTGGACCTTCTTCGTCGGGATCTGGGAGTATGTGATCGCGCTGCCCGGCATGATGTTCACCGTCTATGGCGGGGAGAATCCCGTTGATCAGGACCTGGCCGGATGGCAGGGCTCCTGGACCGTGTTCTACTGGGCATGGTGGGTTGCCTTCGCACCCTTCGTGGGCCTGTTCCTGGCGCGCATCAGCCGGGGGCGGACCATTCGCGAATTCGTGCTGGGCGCGGTCTTTGTGCCTGCGCTGATGTGCTTTGTCTGGTTCGCCTGGGCCGGTGGCACGGCGATTGACCTGGAACTGACGGGTCAGGCCGGTGGCAAGATCTTTGAGGCCACGGATGGCGGCAAGATCTTTGCCATGACGGACATCCTGCTGGGCAGCGGTACGCTGGGCTGGCTGATGGCCGTGGTCATCGTGATCCTGCTGATGACCTACCTCGTGACCTCGGCGGACTCCGCTGTGCTGATCGTGAATACCATCAATGCCGCAGGCGACGAAGGGCCCAAGGCGCGTCCGCATATCATCTTCTGGGGTGTCGCCCTGGGGGCGGTGGTGGCCGCGCTGCTGCTGATCGGCGGGATCGGCGCGATCCAGACCGCCATGGTCATCGGCGCGCTGCCGTTCTCTCTGGTGATGGTCCTGATGGCGGTTTCGCTGATCAAGGCGATCTTCAACGACGGCAAACGCGCAGCATCGGGCGTGACGACCTATTCCGAAGAAGTGGAGGCAACGCCGGCGGAATAAGTGTTTAAAATCAATCGGGGGGGCCGGTATCCTGCCGGGCCCTCTGACCTAAACCGGGTTGCGCTCAGGTCGCCACCTGTTAGTCATCCCGGTTCACACAGAACAGAAACAAGGGGACAGTGATGGTTGATGAAACCACAAATCAAGGCATACCCGAACCAGAAGGCGTGTCGGATGTCATCGACACCCAATACGAAATCGGCCAGGACAATATCGACGGGTCCATCGGTAAATTCGGGTTCGACATTCACAATCCGGTATTTGCCATATCGGCGGTCGCGATTGTCGCATTCGTGTTTTACACATTGGCACTGCCGGAACAGGCCTCGTCGGCATTCTCCTGGATGTTCGGCTTTACCACCAAGAATTTCGACTGGTTCCTGATCGGGGCCGCCGACCTGGTGGTGATCTTTGCGCTCTTGCTGATTGTGACGCCCTTCGGCTCCGTCCGGCTGGGCGGCGCGGATGCGGCACCGGATTACACCTACATGGGGTGGTTCGCGATGCTGTTTGCCGCGGGCATGGGCATCGGGCTGATGTTCTACGGTGTTTCCGAACCGCTGACGCACTTCTCGACCTCCTTCGGAGATACGGCTGTTGCTGAAAACGGGCTGCGCACGGATTGGGCACCGCTGGGTGCTGCCACCGGGGATGAGCCGGGTTCTGTCCGTCTGGGCATGGCCGCCACGATCTATCACTGGGGGCTTCACCCCTGGGCGATCTATGCCACCGTGGCGCTGGCACTGGCGCTGTTCACCTATAACAAGGGCCTGCCGCTGACCATTCGTTCGGCTTTCTATCCCCTGCTGGGCGAGCGCATCTGGGGCTGGCCGGGGCATGTGATCGACATCATCGCGGTATTCGCAACCCTGTTCGGTCTGGCAACATCACTGGGCTTTGGCGCGACACAGGCAAATGCCGGTCTGAACGAGCTGTTTGGCATTCCGATCAGCAAAACCACCGAAGTTGTGCTGATCACCGTGATCACCGGTGTTGCGCTGGTGTCGGTTGTCCGCGGCCTGGACGGCGGTGTCAAGATTCTGTCCGAGATCAACATGGGTCTTGCCGGTCTGCTGGCCTTGTTCACCCTGATCGTGGGACCGACGGCTTTCCTGTTCGCCTTCTTCTGGGACAGCCTGGTCGCCTATGTCGAATATCTGCCGGCCCTGGCGAACCCCTTCGGGCGCGAAGACGTCAACTTTTCGCAAGGCTGGACAGCGTTCTACTGGGCCTGGTGGATCAGCTGGTCGCCTTTCGTGGGCATGTTCATCGCCCGCGTCAGCCGGGGCCGCACGGTGCGTGAATTCGTCATCTGCGTTCTGCTGATCCCTTCCATGGTCTGCGTGATCTGGATGTCGATCTTTGGCGGCACGGCAATCAACCAGGTGCTGGCGGATGCCTACACCGGCGCGCAGGACGCGGAACTGCCGTTGCAGCTGTTCAAGATGCTGGATCAGCTGCCGCTGGCCTCGATCACCTCCTTCATCGGCATTGTGCTGGTGATCGTGTTCTTCGTGACCTCGTCGGACTCGGGCAGTCTGGTGATCGACACGATCACGGCGGGCGGCAAGATCGACGCGCCAATGCCGCAGCGGGTGTTCTGGTGTCTGTTTGAAGGTGCGGTTGCCATTGCCCTGCTGTTGGGCGGCGGGCTGGCCGCGCTGCAATCCATGGTGATCTCGACCGGGCTGTTGTTCACCGTTGTGCTGCTGTTGATGTGCTACTGCATCTTCCGTGGCCTGCAAAGTGAGCGCAGCAAGGCGCGCTGACGCCCCGCCATAACGACAAGACAGGGGCATCCCGCCGGGGTGCCCCTTTTCTTTTGGCTTGACCTTGCGCGCGGCTGAGGCGAACCCTTCGCCCATGACACAACTTGATACCGCCTGGGTGCGCGCGCAGTTTCCCGCCTTTGCCGAACCATCGTTGCAGGGGCAGGCCTTTTTCGAAAACGCAGGGGGTTCCTATACCTGCCGGCCGGTGATTGACCGGCTCACCCGCTATTATACCCAGCGCAAGGTGCAACCCTATGCGCCCTATGCCGCCAGCCAGCTTGCCGGGGCAGAGATGGACGAGGCGCGCCAGCGGCTGGCCGCGATGCTTGGGGTTGAAACCGACGAGCTGAGCTTTGGCCCCTCGACCACGCAGAACACCTATGTCCTGGCCCAGGCCTTTGGCCAGATGCTGGAACCGGGCGAGGCGATCATCGTCACCAACCAGGATCACGAGGCGAACACCGGCCCCTGGCGCAGGCTGGCGGAGCGGGGGATCGAGCTGCGCGAATGGTGCATTGATCCCGAAACCGGCCGGTTGAACCCGGATGATCTGGAGAACCTGCTGGATGACAAGGTGCGGCTGGTCTGCTTTCCGCATTGCTCCAACGTGGTGGGGCAGGTCAATCCGGTGGTGGAGATCACAGCATTGGCCCATGCCGCCGGTGCCTTTGTCTGCGTCGATGGCGTGTCTTATGCGCCGCATGGCTTTGTCGATGTGGGCGCGCTGGGGCCGGACATCTATCTCTTCTCGGCCTACAAGACCTTTGGGCCGCATCAGGGGCTCATGGTGGTGCGCCGGGCCCTTGGTGCGCTGTTGCCGAACCAGGGGCATGTCTTCAACGGCGGCACGCTTTACAAACGCTTCACGCCTGCCGGACCGGACCATGCACAGATTGCCGCCTGTGCCGGGATGGCCGATTACATTGATGAGGCCTATCGCCACCACATCGGCGGCGATGCCCCTCCCGTGGCGCGGGCCGGGGCCATGCATGACCTGATGCGCGCCCATGAGACAGCGCTGTTGCAGCCCTTGCTGGACGCGGTGAAAAGCCGCAATTCGGTGCGCCTGATCGGACCCGCGACGGCCGAGAACCGCGCGCCGACCGTTGCCCTGGCCCTGAACCGCCCCGGTGAGGAGGTCGCCGCCGATCTGGCACAGCATGGCATCATGGCGGGCGGCGGCGATTTCTATGCGGGCCGCGCACTGGGCGCCATGGGGGTCGACCCGGCAAAGGGCGTCCTGCGGCTGAGCTTTACCCATTACACCTCTGCCGCGGAGATGGATCAGCTTTTGACGGCCCTGGACAAGGTTTTGTGAAACCATAGTCTTTTTGTGAAACCAAAGCCTTGCCTCATCCGTGTCTGACCTAACTCTCTGTGAAGGAGAGTGGCAAAGACAGGTGAGATGAGCGACAATAAACCGATCCTGATGTGGTTCCGCCGCGATCTGCGGCTGAGCGATCACGCGGCCCTGACGGCTGCCTGCGACAGCGGGCGGCCGGTGATCCCCGTCTTCATCCATGACGACCTGTCCGAAGGGCTGAAGGCCGCGCCAAAATGGCGGCTGGGTCTGGGCGTGGCGCATCTGGCCGAAAGGCTGGAGGAAAAGGCGAGCCGGTTGATCCTGCGCCGCGATCACGATGCGCAGGCGGCACTGAACGCGCTGATCGGGGAAACCGGGGCCGGGGCCGTCTATTGGTCGCGGCTGTACGATCCCGACAGTGTTGCGCGGGACAGCAGGATCAAACAGAGCCTGAAGGAGCGCGGCATCGAGGCGCGGTCATTCGGCGGGCATCTGATGTTCGAACCCTGGACGGTCGAAACCGGGCAGGGTGACTTCTACAAGGTGTTCACCCCGTTCTGGAACAATGTGAAGGGCAGGGATGTGGATGCGCCTCTGAGCACGCCCGCGCGCATCCCCGCGCCGGACCGCTGGCCCGGGGGTGACGCGCTGGCAGATTGGCGCATGGGGGCCGAAATGCAGCGCGGTGCCGATGTGCTGCGCCCCTTCGCGCGGCTGGGCGAGGATGCGGCGCAGGCCCGGCTGGGTGCCTTCATGGCGCAGATCGTCGCGGAATATGACGAGAGCCGCGATATTCCCGGTACGGATGGCACTTCGAACCTGTCGGAAAACCTATCGCTTGGGGAAATCAGCCCGCATCAATGCTGGCACGCAGGGCTGCGCGCGCGAGAGGAAGGCAAACGGGGGGCCGAAACCTTCATGAAGGAGCTGGTCTGGCGCGAGTTTGCCTATCACCTGATGCACCACACCCCGCGCATCCTGACCGACAACTGGCGCGCGGACTGGGATGCCTTCCCCTGGCAGGAGGACGCACGCGCCGCCGAAGTCTGGGCCTGGAAGAAGGGCCGCACCGGCATTCCCTTCGTCGATGCCGCGATGCGCGAGCTTTACGTGACCGGGCGGATGCACAATCGCGGCCGGATGATCGTGGCCAGCTATCTGACCAAGCACCTGTTGACCCATTGGCGCATCGGGATGGACTGGTTCGAGGACTGCCTGATCGACTGGGACCCGGCCAGCAATGCGATGGGCTGGCAATGGTCGGCAGGCTCGGGCCCCGATGCCACCCCCTATTTCCGGGTCTTCAACCCCGAAACCCAGATCGACACGTTCGACAGGGACCGCAGCTATGTCAGCCGCTGGATCGCCGAGGGGCGCGCAAATCCGCATGACGACGCGCTGAAGTTCTTTGACGCGATGCCGCGCCACTGGGGTCTGTCCCCAGACGATGACTACCCCGCGCCCATCGTCAGCGCCGCTGACGGACGGGCGCGTGCCTTGCAAGCCTATGAGTCCCGCGACTTTTAATAATTGTTAATCCCGCCACCCCGGCTAAAATTGGTCGGCGCATCAGATGGAGTGGGCATGATCCATACCAATACCGAAGGTCAGATCGGCCTGCCGCGATATTTTTCCCATGTCTTTGGCATGGCACAGCAGATGCAGAACGGTCGCTGCGATTTTCACCTGAGCGATGGCCGGGTGTTCCGCGCCGAAGGGGCCAATCCCGGCCCGGTGGCTGAACTGCACATTCACAGCGATGATCTGTTTGCGCGGCTGATCCGCGAGGGCGACCTGGGCTTTTGCGACGCCTATCTGGACGGCGACTGGTCCACGCCAGATCTGCAGGCCTTCATGGACCTTGTGCATGCCGGTAACGAGAACGTCTATGACGGCTTTCCGGGGCAGGGGCTGGTGCGGCTGTTTGAAAAGTTCCGCTTCTGGCTGCAACGCAACCACAAGGGTCAGGCGCGCAAGAACATCAGCTATCACTACGATCTGGGCAATGAGTTCTATGCGCTCTGGCTCGATGACACGATGACCTATTCATCGGCCCTGTTCCAGGAGGGCGCACAGGCCTCGCTTGAAGCGGCGCAGACCGAGAAATACAAGAGCATGGTGGATCAGATGGGGGTCAAACCCGGCGATCATGTGCTGGAGATCGGCTGTGGCTGGGGCGGTTTTGCCGAATATGCCGCCAAGGAGCGGGGGCTGCGGGTCACTGGGCTGACCATCAGCGAGGAACAGTTCAAGTACGCCAGGGAACGCATTGAAAAGGCGGGGCTTTCCGATCTTGTGGACTTCAAGCTGCAGGATTACCGCGATGAGCGTGGCCATTACGACGGCATCGCCAGCATCGAGATGTTCGAAGCGGTGGGCGAGCAATACTGGCCGGTCTATTTCCAGACCCTGCGCGAGCGGCTGAAACCGGGCAAGGCGGCGACGCTTCAGATCATCACCGTCGATCACCGCCGCTGGCCGGTTTACAAGCGCGGCGTGGATTTCATCCAGAAATACATCTTTCCGGGCGGCATGCTGCCCAGCCCCAAAATCCTGCGCGAGCAGGTGGAAAAGGCAGGGCTGATTGTCGACAAATCCGTGGAATTCGGCAAAAGCTACGACATCACCCTGCGGCGCTGGCATCTGGCCTTCAACGACAAATGGGATCAGATCAGGGCCATGGGCTTTGACGAGCGGTTTCGCCGGATGTGGAATTTTTACCTCACATCCTGCGCTGCGACATTTGACAGTGGCAATTGTGACGTGACGCAGATTACGATCAGGCGACCGGGTTGATCTGAAGGGACCAAAATGCCGACCGCCGCAAGACTTGTTGCTGCCGCTTCTCTGGCGGTCCTGGCCTATGTGATCTCGGGCATGGTGATGCCCCTGATGCCCGAAAGCACCGATTTCGGCTATTTCATTCCGGTGAACATCGTTCTGGGTCTGGCCTGCGGCTGGCTGGTAATGGGCCCGCGTGCGGGGCGCGGTACCACGGCGGCGATCAACAACGGGCTGACGGGTGTGTTTGTGCTGATGCTCTGGGGTGTCGGGGTACAGGCCATCAACGAGATGGTGCGTCTGGCCATGCGCAACCGCTATGATGACGCTTTTGAAGCCATCGTGGCGGTGTTTCAGATCGGCGCGGAATATGTGGTGATCATCGCGACGGTCCAGATCGGCGTGACCTTGGTCATCGGCGCGGTCATCTGCGGTCTGTTGACGGAATATGCCAGCAGGCATTGGAAGTAACCACGTGAGAAACCTGTTCTTCTACGGAACCCTGCGCCACGAACCCCTGCTGGAGATCGTCCTGGATCGTCCGGCGGACAAGCTGGATCTGCAGCGGGCCTTCCTGCCCGGATATGCCGCCTTTGCGGTGACAGAGGGGCCGTTCCCCCTGATCAGACCTTGCAGGGAAGGGGCCGCAGAGGGGCTGATCCTGCGGGGGCTGAGCGATGAGGACGTGGCACGGCTGGATTATTACGAGGGCAGTTTTGCCTATGATCTGGTCGAGATGGTGCTGGCCGACGGGGAGACGGCCGAAGTCTACCTGGCCGGGCCGGAGCGCTGGACGCCGTTTGGCCCCTGGTCCCTGACGGAATGGGAACGTGACTGGGCGGCGCTGAGCTGCGAAGCGGCGCGGGAGGTGATGGGATATTTCGGCAGCCGCAGCCGGGATCAGGTTGCCGCCATGTTCCCGATGATCCGCAAACGTGCCCAGTCGCGGCTGAATGCTGCCCGGTCACGTCACGGCGCGCGCACCAAATCCGGCAGGACCGTGATCGAGGACCGCAACCGCGCCTATGCGCATTTCTTTGCGCTGGATGACATGAAGGTCCGGTTCGAGCGTTTCGATGGCAGCATGTCCGGGGTGGAGGACCGCGCGGTGTTCATTGCCGCGGATGCCGCAATCCTGCTGCCCTATGATCCGCTGCGCGATCGGGTGCTGCTGGTTGAACAGATGCGCATGGGGCCGCTGGCGCGCGGCGACCGGACGGTCTGGCAGCTGGAGCCGATCGCGGGCCATATCGACCTTGGCGAAACCCCGCGTGCGGCGGCGATCCGCGAGGCGCAGGAGGAAGCGGGCCTGACCCTGAAGGCCATCGAACCGATTGCAGAGGTCTATGCCAGCCCCGGCAATTCCACCGAATTCTATTATATTTTCCTCGGGATAGCGGACCTGCCGGATGCGGCCGAAGGCGTCGGCGGCCTGCCCGAAGAGGGCGAGGACATCCGCGCGCATGTCCTGTCCTTTGACGATCTGATGGATCTGGTCGAGGGCTTTGGCGCGGCCAATGCGCCGCTTGGCCTTGCCGCCTTCTGGCTGGCGCGGCACAGGGACCGCTTGAGGTTGGCAGGCACGGCGGATACACCAGAGGCGACATAACCTTTGGGGGCATTCATGCACGTTGCATCTGATCTGGCACAGGCCATCGGGAACACACCGCTTATCAAGCTGCGCAAGGCCAGTGAGGAAACCGGATGTGACATTTACGGCAAGGCCGAATTCATGAACCCCGGCCAGTCGGTCAAGGACCGGGCGGCGCTTTATATCATCCGCGATGCGATTCAGAACGGCACGCTGAAGCCCGGTGGCACCATTGTCGAGGGCACCGCCGGGAATACCGGCATCGGCCTCGCGCTGGTGGGGGCGTCGATGGGGTTCAAGACCGTCATCGTCATGCCCGAGACCCAGAGCCAGGAAAAGAAGGACATGCTGCGCCTTGCCGGGGCAGAGCTGGTGCTGGTGCCTGCCGCGCCCTACCGCAACCCCAACAACTTTGTGCGCTATTCCGAACGGCTGGCGAACGAGCTGGCGCGCAGCACCAACGAGGGCGTGATCTGGGCCAACCAGTTCGACAACGTGGCCAACCGTCAGGCGCATATCGAAACCACCGGGCCCGAGATCTGGGAACAGACCGGCGGCAAGGTCGATGGATTCTGCTGCGCGGTCGGCTCCGGCGGGACATTGGCAGGGATCGGCATGGCGCTGCAGCCCAAGGGCGTGAAGGTTGCGCTGGCGGACCCGGACGGCGCCGCGCTGCACAGCTATTACACCACCGGTGAACTGCACGCCGAAGGCAGTTCCATCGCCGAAGGCATCGGGCAGGTGCGTATCACCAGGAACCTCGAAGGGTTCACCCCTGATTTCAGCTACAACATTCCCGATGCGGAAGCCCTGCCGGTGGTCTTTGACCTGCTCCAGCACGAAGGGCTGTGCCTGGGCGCATCATCCGGTGTGAACGTCGCCGGTGCCATCCGCCTCGCGCGGGATATGGGGCCGGGCCATACCATCGTGACGATCCTCTGCGACTTTGGCACGCGCTATCAGTCCAAGCTCTTCAACCCCGACTTCCTGCGTGAAAAGGGTCTGCCGACACCCGATTGGCTTGACCGTGCGCCGACATCCATTCCGGGTGTGTTCGAGGAATTGTGATGGGCCGGTTTGCGCGGCTCTTCACGCGGCTGGCGATTGTCCTGTGTCTGATCGCCGGTGCGGCCTCCGCGCAGGACAGTACGTTAAGTGCGGCTGTTCCCAACTTTGACAGGTGGGAGCCACTGGCGCGGTCCGCCGAAAACGCAATCGAGCAAAAGCGCGGGACCGATGCAACGCTGGAGGCGATGCGCGGCAGGATCGCGGAGTATCGCGGTGAATTCGACAATGCGCGCAGCATCAATGCCGCCCGGATCAAGACCCTGCGCGAACAGATCGCGGCCCTTGGGCCCGCGCCCGATGAGGCAACCGCGGAAGCCGAACCGCCGGACGTGGCCGCACAGCGCACGGCGCTGAACGATGAACTCAGCAGCCTTCTGGTGCCGGTCCAGCGCGCCGAAACGCAATATGTCCGCGCCAACAGCCTGGTCGGGCAGCTGGATGCGATTCTGCGCGAACGCCAGACACGGCAATTGCTGACCGTGACGCCCTCGCCGCTGAACCCGGCCTATTGGCGGCCGGCGCTTGTGGATCTGACCACGGCCCTGGAGGGGTTGCGCAACGAATCGCCAAAAGCGGCCAATGCCCGCACCTGGTCCTCCCTGCGGGAAAACCTGCCGGTGGTGGTCGTGCTGACGGTTCTGGGGCTGGTGCTGATCCTGCGGGGCCGGTACTGGGCCGGCATGATCGTGCGGTCCTTGCAGAAATACGGGGCGCGCGGCTTTGGCATCTGGCGTTTCTTGGTCTCGCTGCTGCGCATCTTCCTGCCGGCCTCGGGGCTGATTGCCCTGGCACTTGCGATCATCTCCTCTGACCTGCTGGGCCCCAAGGGCGAGAGTATCGTGCTGGTCATCAGTTTTCTGGGCGGGATGATGCTGGGGGTGCGCTGGGTCTCCGAACGGGCCTTTTCGCGCGACGATGACGAGGCGCTGCTTTTGCTGTCACAGGACAAGCGCAAGGAAGCCCGCTTTCATGTGAGCATGATCACGGTGATGATCGTCATCACCGAGTTGGTCGGGCAGATCCTGGACAACAGCAACAGCGCGGCGGTGAGCCGCTCGGTGCTGGTCTTTCCCTGGCTGGTGGTGTCCAGCCTCATGCTCTACCGCATCGGTGTCCTGCTGCGGGGCTACGTGGAACCTTCCGCCGCAACGGATGATGCCCTGACAGAGGTCCGCATCAGTACATTCGGACGGGTGGTGCGGGGCCTGGGCACCGGGGCCGTGGTGATCGGGGGGCTGTCGCCCATCCTGCTGGCAGCGGGCTATTTCAAGGCCGTCGACGCGCTGATGCCGCCCTATATCATGACCTTGGTCCTGCTGGGGCTGGTGATGGTGCTGCAGCGATTCCTGGCCGAGCTTTATGGCGTGCTGACCGGGCAGGGCGAGGCCGCGCGCGACGCGCTGATGCCGGTGCTCTTCGGCATGATCCTGCTGCTGCTGGCGCTGCCGGTGCTGGCCCTTGTCTGGGGGGCAAGGGTGACCGAACTGACCGAACTCTGGCAGGCCTTCGGGCGCGGCTTTGCGGTGGGCGATACCCGTATCTCACCCACCGATTTCCTGAGCTTCGCGGTGATCTTTGTCATCGGCTATGCGGTGACGCGGCTGGTGCAATCGGCATTGCGCAGCAATGTCCTGCCGAAGACCAAGATCGACATCGGCGGGCAGAACGCCATTGTCTCGGGGCTGGGGTACTTCGGTATCTTCCTTGCCGCACTGGCCGCGATCACCGGGGCGGGGATCGACCTCAGTTCGCTTGCCTTTGTCGCGGGGGCGCTGTCGCTGGGCATCGGTTTCGGCCTGCAGAACATCGTGTCGAACTTTGTCTCCGGCATCATCCTGCTGATCGAGCGCCCGATTTCCGAAGGTGACTGGATCGAGGTTGGCGGCCAGATGGGATATGTGCGCGACATTTCCGTGCGCTCCACCCGGATCGAGACCTTTGACAGAACCGATGTGATTGTCCCGAATGCCGACCTGGTGTCCGGCACCGTCACCAACTACACCCGCGGCAATACCGTGGGGCGGCTGATCGTGCCCGTCGGCGTGGCCTATGGCACCGACACCCGCAGGGTCGACAAGCTGCTGCGCGAAATCGCCGAGGCCCAGCCGATGGTGCTGGGCACGCCGCCGCCCAATGTCCTGTTCATGAACTTCGGCGCCGATGCGCTGGAGTTCGAGATCAGGTGCTTTCTGCGCGATGTGAACTGGATGATGGTGGTCAAGAACGAGATCAACCACCAGATTGCCGAACGCTTTGCCAAAGAGGGGATCGAGATTCCCTTTGCCCAGCGTGATCTCTGGCTGCGCAATCCCGAAGTCCTGTCTCCCCGCCGGGGCGCGGCAGACGAGGTGGCAGGCACCGAAACTGCCGAGAAGGACATCGACCTGCCGGAGGTGCCGGAGGAGGGCAGGACCGCCGAAGCGGACAGACCGGACGACACCACCGCATGACGCAGCCCTTGTTTCTGGACGACCCCTATCTGCGCGATGCGCCCGCCGTGGTCAAAGCCCTGACCGAAGAGGGCGGGATCATTCTGGACCGGTCGGTGTTCTATCCCACCAGTGGCGGACAGCCCGGTGACAGCGGCTGGCTGAACTGGGACGGCCAGAGCATGCCGGTGGCCACCGCGATCAGGGGGCAGGGCGACGACATCATCCTGGTTCCCTCCGAAGCCATGGCCCTGCCGCCGCTGGGCGCCCATGTCACGCAAGTGCTGGACTGGGACCGCCGCCACCGACACATGCGCCTGCACACGGCGCTGCACCTGTTGACGGCGGTGATCCCCTATCCGGTGACGGGGGGCCAGATCTCGGTGACGCAGGGGCGCATCGATTTTGACATGCCGGACATGACCCAGGACCGCGAGGCGATCAACGCGGCGCTGAACGCCTTTGTCAGCGAGGATCTGGTGATCAGTGATGGCTGGATCACCGGGGCCGAACTGGAGGCCAACCCGCATCTGGTCAAGACCATGGCGGTGCAGCCACCGCGCGGCGCGGAGCGGATCCGTCTGGTGCGCATCGGCGCGCCCGGCGGCCCGATCGACCTGCAGCCCTGCGGCGGCACCCATGTGGCCCGCACCGGAGAGATCGGCGCGCTGCGGCTGGGCCGGATCGAAAAGCAGGGCCGCCAGAACCGCCGGATCCACCTGCATCTCGAAAGCTGAGGGAAGGCGGCGCAAAAGCGCCATTTTCCCTCTTGCACCTCATGTGCCCCCCACGTTAAACCGCCCCTCACGGAGAGGTGGCCGAGTGGTCGAAGGCGCACGCCTGGAAAGTGTGTAGGCGGGAGACCGTCTCCAGGGTTCGAATCCCTGTCTCTCCGCCATTTGCCCCCCACGTCCCATACAGGCGCATTCTGCTACATTCTGACGAAAACGCTGCCGTTCGATATATCGGAGGCGTCTTGCTAACCCAACTCAGCCAAACGGCGCGCAAAGCGGACGTTCATGTCTGGCGCAGAAAATGGCGGTTTTGAGCCCGAAGTGACGCAAAGCGCAAGCCGGGCCAGCGCCTGCCCGGGGTGGGCGATGCTGACCTTGGTTCATGCCACTTTATTTCTCAACCATGTTGAATCTCATCGAGGGAACAACTAGCCTCACCAAATCGCCTACCCGAGGGGCGGGCAGGCGATGGCCCGGCGCCTTCGGCTTGTTCCGGGCCTGGGTGCTCATGTGTGATGGCAACTAAGTCCCGCATAGCGGCCACTCGCGCTTCCCGCGCAGAAGGTCCGGTTTGCGTCGGAAACCCCTGGCCGGGCCACAGACCAAGTTCAGAGATGCCGCTGGTTCAGGTTGCTTTTGCTTGGGATGCGGCACCCAATCCGCTCAGCGCGGAGCGAAACGCTTCGATGTCCTGCGGGCGGGACAAGGATGGCGCGTGGCCGCAGTCCTGCAGCAGGGTGACCGCCGGTTTTGGTCCGCTCTGGCGCATCCGGTCGAGGATACCGGGGGTCATCAGGTCTGACCGTGCCCCGCCAAAGACATGGGTGGGGACGGTGATCCGCGCCCAGCGGTCCCAGGCGGTCATTTCCTGCGGGGAATCGGTGAACTGCCGCAAGATGGCGGGGTCGTAGTGCAGGGTCAGCCGCCCGTCCGACCGCCGCCGCAGGGAGGTGCGCGCCATCCGGTGCCAGAAGCTGTCATCCGCAGGGCCAAAGGGGGCATAGGCGCTGCGCAACCAGGTCTCGGCCTGCCTGTACCCGGCAAAATGCGGCGGGGCGCCGACATAGGACATGATCCGCTCCAGCGCGGTGTCTGGCACCTCGGGGCCGATATCGTTGATGATCAGCCTGCTGATCCGCCCCGCGTCCTTGCCTGAGGCGAGGTAGATGCCGATCTGGCCACCCATGGAGGTGCCGAGCCAATCGGCACTCTCCATCCCGTAGTGGTCCATCAGATCGCAGGTGATGCCCGCGAAATACTCGATCGAATATTCCGCCCCCGGCGCGGAGGCCCAGCTGGACCGGCCGCGGCCGATCATGTCGGGGCAAAGCACGTGATAGTGGTCGGACATGGCGGCGGCGAGTTCGTCAAAATCGCGGCCGGTGCGGGCCAGCCCGTGCATCATGATCAGCGCCGGGTTGCCGGGGTTCCCCCATTCGGTGACATGGACCTCGTGATCCATCACCGGGACAAAGCCGAAGCGGGGCGTGGTCATGCCCGCTGTCCCCGCGCCATCAGGGTGCCCGCAATCCCCCTGGGAAAGAAATAGACCAGCAGGATAAAGATGATCCCCAGCCAGAACAGCCAGCGGTCGGGGGCCAGAAGCTCTGGCAGCAGCGGGAGGGCGGCGGTCGCTTCCGATGCTGCCCCCATCAGGTCGCGCAGGTAATATTGCGCCATCACCATCAGTGACGCCCCGATCACCGCGCCCCACATGGTGCCCATGCCGCCGATCACCACCATCAGCAGGATGTCGATCATGATCGCAAAGGAGAGGGCGGTGTCCGGGCCGGTGTATTTCAGCCAGACCGCATCGACGGACCCGGCCAGCGAGGCCACAACCGCCGACAGGCAGAAGACAAAGGTGCGGTAGGCAACCACGCGGTAGCCTATGGCCTCGGCCCGTGCCTCATTCTCGCGGATCGCCTTCAGCACCGTGCCCAGCGGCGAGACGGTGATGCGCAACATCACCAGGAACAGCACCAGCGAGGTGACGAAGACAAAGTAATAGGCCGCAAGCTTGCCGTTCAGTTTCACCCCGAACCAGCGCAGCACCTTGCCGTCTTCGTCCACCGCCAGCTTGGTCGCGGTCTTGAACAGCTCGGGCGTGCGGTAGGTGATGCCATCCTCACCGCCGGTGATCTGGCTGAGCTGCGAGGCCAGCACCAGCACGACGGAGGCCGCGGCGAGGGTGATCATGGCAAAGAAGATCGCCTTGACCCGCAGGCTGATCAACCCGATGGCGGTCGCAACGATCAGTGACAGCGCGACACCCGCCAGCGTGCCCAGCGCCACCGACTCCCAGCCCGGTCCCATCTGTTTCAGCGCGATGGCCGATCCATAGGCGCCAAAGCCGAAGAACATCGTATGGGCAAAGCTGACGATCCCGGTATAGCCGATCAGCAGGTCGTAGCTGGCCACCAGCACGATAAAGATGCAGATCCGCGCCGCGACTTCCAGCGCGCGGATGTCCTGGAACAGGAAGGGTGCGAAAAGCAGCAGGGCTGCGATCACCAGCATCGCGGATTTGACGGCGATGGTGCCGTATGTCGGTTTCATATCTTGTCCCTCACTTCACCGCCGGGCGCAGCCCGCTGGGCCGCCACATCAGGATCGCCATCATCAGGATCATGTTCGACGCCAGCGCCAGCTTGGGCGCGAGATAGCCGATGTAATTGGCTGTCAGCCCCACGATGATCGCGCCCAGCAAGGTGCCTTCGATGGAGCCGAGGCCGCCGATGATCACCACGATGAAGACGACGATCATCATCTCGCCCCCCAGTGCCGGGGTGATCAGCGTCTCGTATCCTGCCCACATCGCGCCGCCCAGGGCCGCCAGCGCACTGCCCAGCATGAAGACACCGATGAACAGGCGGTTGATCTTGAACCCCAGCGCCTCGACCATTTCGCGGTTTTCCACGCCTGCGCGGATCAGCAGGCCGATGCGGGTGCGGTTCAGCAGCACCATCAGCCCGACAAAGACCGCCGCGCCAAGGCCCACGGCAAAGAGGCGGTAGATCTCCATGCTGACATCCCCGACGATCCAGGCGCCCTCAAGGAACGCAGGCCGCGGCACGCTGACCGGGGTGCCGCCCCAGACCGCAAGGATGATCTGTTCGCTGACGATCAGCGCGCCCATGGTGATCAGGATCTGGCGCAGGTGGTCGCGGTAGACGGGGCGGATGATCACCGTCTCGAAGAACAGCCCGGCGGCAAGGCCAAAGGCGATGGCCGCCAGCAGCGCCAGCGCCAGCGCGGCGGAGGCCAGCATCCAGCCGCCATCAAGCCAGGTGGAGAGGGCCGCCAGCACCGTGGCCGCGACAAAGGCACCAAAGCTGATAAAGGCGGAATGCCCGAAGTTCAGCACGTCCATCAGGCCAAAGACCAGCGACAGGCCGGAGGCCATGAGAAACACCATCATGCCCATCGACAGCCCCGCCACTGTCAGCGTCACCCAGGACGAGGGCGCGCCGATCAGCACGAAGGCGACGGCAGCCAGCGCCAGCGGCAAAAGGTTCACGCCGCCCAGCCGGCCCAGCGTCTCGGAAACTTTGTTCATCATGCGGAAAGCCCCAGTAGTTGACCCTGCAGGTCGGTGTCGGCGGCAAAATCTGCCATGCTGCCCCGGTGCACCACGCGGCCGTCGTCGACCACCGCCATGTCGCGCCCGAGGCTGCGGGCAAAGTTGAAATTCTGTTCGACCAGCAGGATCGTCGTATCCTGCGCAATCTCGCGAAAGGCCTCGCCCATGGCCGCAACGATGGAGGGGGCCAGCCCCTTGGTCGGCTCGTCGATCAGGATCAGGTCGCGCAGTTCGATGATCGCCCGCGCCACGGCCAGCATCTGTTTCTGCCCACCCGACAGGGACCAGGCCTGTTTGGTCCAGAATTTCTCCAGCGCGGGGAACAGCGTGTAGATGCGTTGCAGGCGGGTCTGGTCGAAACGCCCCTTCGCGGTGGCCAGCACCAGGTTCTCCTCGACGGTGAGGCCACCAAAGATACCCATGTTTTCGGGCACATAGGCGATACCAAGCCGCGCGATGTCGGCGGTGGCGAGGCGCGAGATGTCCTGCCCCTTGAACATGACGGAACCGGGCTGCGGCTGCCACAGCCCCATGATGGAGCGCAGCGTGGTCGTCTTGCCCGCGCCATTGCGGCCCAGCAGGACAAAGACACCGCCCTGTGGCACGTCGAAGGTAACGTCGTGCAGCACATGGTACTGTCCGATCTGGGTTTTCATGTTTTGCAGGGACAGCAGGGTCATGCGGTCTCCTCCGTTGCGGTGCCAAGATAGACGTCGCGCACGATCTGGCTTTGCATCACCTCACCGGGCGCGCCATCGGCCAGCAGCTCGCCGTTGTGCAGCACGATGATGCGGTCGGCCAGCGCGCGGACCACATCCATCTTGTGTTCCACCAGCAGCACGGTCTTGGTCGGGTCGGATTTGATTTTCGCGATCAGGTCGAGCACGGCGGGGGCCTGATCCAGCGACATGCCGGCGGTGGGTTCATCGAACATGTAGATATCGGGCTCCATCGCCATCAGCAGCGCAACCTCCAGCTTGCGCTGATCGCCATGGGGCAGGCTGGCGGCGGGCATCGCCGCGCGGTCGGTCAGCTGGGCGGCGGCCAGATAATGTCCGGCACTTTCGATCAGGTCATGGCGGGACAGGGCAGGGCGCAGCAGGCTCCAGCCCGCGCCGGCGCGGGCCTGAACCGCAAGGCGGATGTTTTCCAGCACGCTGAGCTGCGGAAAGAGGTTGGTCAGCTGGAAGGCGCGGGCGGAGGGGGAAAGGCGGGTGATATCCTCGCCCGATTTCTCGACGCTCCCGGCGCTGGCGGCCAGCTGGCCGGAGATCAGGTTGAAATAGGTCGTCTTGCCTGCGCCGTTCGGACCCACGATCACGGTGGTCTCGCCCGGATGGAAATCGCAGGTGACGGCGTTGACCGCGACATGGCCGCCGAAACGGATCGTCAGGTCACGGGTGGACAGGGACGGGGAGGGCATTTGGGCAATCCTTGGGAATCTCCGGCCCGCCGGAATGGCGGACCGGTTCAGCCTTGCGTTCTTGCGGGCTTACTGGCTGTTGTCGCGGCCGATGGGGATATCCATCTCGTCCGCTTCGATGATGCGGACCAGATCGGGGATCGCCCATGCCACATCGTCATCCACGCGGATCTTGAAGTGCACCATGGATTGCAGCGCCTGGTGGTCTTCGGGGCGGAAGGTCATCTCGCCCTTGGGCGTGTCCCAGGACATGCCTTCCATGGCCGTGATCAGGTCTTCGGTCTCGTAGCTTTCGGCGGTTTCCAGCGCCTTCACCACGGCCAGCGCTGCGGCCATGCCTCCGGCGGTGAAAAAGTCCGGCGGCCCGTCGAAACGCTCCTGATGGGTGTCCACCAGCCACTTGTTCACGTCGTTGTCATAGGCTTCGTAGTAGTAATAGACCGCGCCTTCCAGACCGGGGAACCGCTTGTAGGTCGGCAGCACCGGCAGGATGTGACCGCCCATGGAAATCTCGATTCCATAGCGGTCGGGGTCCAGGGCCTTGATCTTGCCCGGCGCGTCACCGCCCCCGGCAATATAGACGAGGATGACCTTGCGCCCTTCCTTGTCCTTCAGCGCATTGAACATGCGTTCCGTCGCGGCGGTGAAATCGGCGGTGCCCTGGGGCACGTATTCCTCTGTCACCACTGTTGCGCCCGAACCGTCAAGCGCTGCCTTGAACGCGGTGATCCCGTCGCGGCCAAAGGCATAATCCTCTGCCAATGTGGCGACATAGAGGTTTTCGTCGGGCTGGAGCGCCAGCGCCTGCGCCTGCATGTCCATCGACGAGTTGCGCGAGGTCTTGAACACGTAACGGTTGCTGTCGGGGCCGGTGAGGCTGTCGGCCACGGCGGGTTCCACGATCAGGATCTTTTCGTATTCCTCGGCAATCGGCAACATCGCCTGTGTCACGCCCGAGGATGTGGCACCAACCGCCAGCAGCACCTCGTCATCGCCATAGGCTTCGGCCAGAACGGCGCGGGCCACGTCCGGCTTGAACTGGGTGTCCTTGATGATGACCTCGATCGGGCGGCCCTTGACCTCGTTGGTGCCCTTGGTGGCATATTCGAGACCCAGCTCGAACCCGGTCTGGGCCTGTTTGGAAAAGGCTTCAAAGCTGGAACCGGACAGGCCGTGGATCAGGGCGATCTTGATCGGATCTTCCTGCGCCCAGGCCGCACCCGCCAGGGTGATCGACGTGGCAATGGTGGCGGCGAACCGCGTAAATGTCTTCATGGTATCCTCCCATATCGGCGGCGGTCGCTGTTGTGCGATCCTGACCCGTCGTTTACGTATTTTACAGCATTCAGGATAACCGGAACCGGGGCAAGATCGTGGAAATACCTATTGACGACAGCTATGAGCAGGGCCGCTTTGCCGATCTTGCCTTCAGCTATGCGCCGGTGGGTCTGGTGGTGACGGAGGACAGGGTGATCCGCCAGTGCAACATCGCCTTTGGCGAGATGTTCGGCTATGCCCCCGAAGAGCTCGAAAACCAGGTTTTTGCCATTCTCTACCCGACGGATGCGGAATTCGTGAACATCCGCGACCGGGGTGTCAAACAGCTGCGCGAGACCAACCGCTACTGGGATGAACGGATCATGGCGCGCAAGGACGGGACCTTGTTCTGGTGCCGGGTCCGGGGCCATTCCTTTACCCCCGACGACCCGCTGGCCCGCGCCGTCTGGAGCTTTGCGGACCTGAGCGCGGAGCGCCCCTATTTCCCGCTGACCCGCCGCGAGCGCGAGATCCTGAGCTATCTCTCCGAGGGGCTGACCAGCAAGGAAATCGCCATCAACCTCGAAATCTCGCACCGCACGGTTGAGGTCTACCGCGCCAAGCTCTTGCGCAAGTTCGGGGTCAACAACACCAGCGGGCTGTTCCATTCCATGGGCGGCATCGACGGGGACCATGTGGTGTCCACATCTGATCAGTAGCGGGGTCCGGTGCCCTCAGGCCGGGGGGGGCCGGGGCGGGAAGGTCAGACGTCAGACGAAATTGGCCTATCCGTGATCAACTGACCCAAAATGGAAAACCGGACCTTCGTACCGAGCGCAGCGAACTTCAATTCCGAGTCCGGAGTGACTTAACCACACAGGGCAGCGCCTGACCGCGGGTGGGCAGCGGAACGTCCGTGGGTGCCACTTTATTTCTAATCTTTGGCGTGGGGATGATGAACCGCAATACGGTGAGAAAGCGCCCGCCCATGGGGCGGTCGGGCGCTGCCCGGCGGTGCTGCGCACCTTGACTCCGGGCTTTGGTGGACGGCAACTCCGTCCGCTCAGCGGCCATTGTCCCAAGCCGTTTCGAAGGGCCGCTTTAGGTCAGAAATGCGCGACGTTCGGGAAAATATTGCGTGACGCGGCCCCTTGATCGGATTCAGCAAATTCAGCGGCATCAAGTCAAAGGTTCGCGACATTCCACAGGAAAGGTCACGGTGACAAGCACACCGGAGTCTGAGCCGGGGCGGGGCGAGCGGATATCAAAGCCGCATCCTGACTGGCTACACAGCTCCTGAACGATGGTCAGGCCCAGCCCGAACCCTTCGGTTGTGGGCGCGCGGCGGCCAAAGCGGCGCTTGATCATCGCGACTTCCGCCGCGCTGAGCCTGTCGCACTCATTGGCGATCGCGATCTGCTCCGGCGTGGCGGCATTGACCGTGACGGGGCCGGACCCGTGTTTCAGCGCATTGTCGAACAGGTTGTTCAGGATGATCCCCAGGGCATCGGGATCAAGGCGGCAGGGCCAGGGGGCGGTGGTTGGCTGCAGGATCAGCTTGTCCGGCTCTGCCACGCTTCCGCGCAATTCGCGCAGCAGCATGTCGATGACCGGCGCGATGTCTGTCACCGGGGCATTCCGGCCCAGACCCGATTGCGCCCGCGACATTTGCAGCAGCCGTTCGATCAACCGGACCAGACGTTTCAGCCCGGTCTCGATCTCGCCCGCCCGCGCGGCCAGTGCCGGGTCCCGGGCCATGGCCTTCAGGCGCTGCGCCTGGGCCATTGCGATGGCGACCGGGGTGCGCAGCTCATGGGCCGCATTTGTGGCAAAGGCCCGTTCCGCCTCCAGCGCGGTGTCAAGGCGCGCCATCAGCCGGTCCAGCGTGTTGATGGCCGGTTCAATCTCCGCGAAGGCATGTTTGCGGCTGATCGGCGACAGGTCGTGTTCGCTCTTGCGGGCGATATCCGCGCTCAGCGCCGTCACCATCCCGGCCGAGCGGCGCACCGAGAGATAGGCCGCGGCATAGGACAGGCCGCCCAGCAGGAAAAAACCCAGCACCACCGCCGACATGACATCGAAAAGCGCCTCGTTGCGTTCGACCAGCGGCTCCGCCACGACGATGCGCAGCCCCGGCACCACGTCGGATGCCAGCAGGATCACCCGGAAGCCGTTCAGGCTGGTGATCCGCTTCGGTGGCAGATCGGCGGTGGAAAAGGCAAGGGGTTCGGCCAGCGCGGACCTGTCCGTCACCGCACCATCGGCATCCAGAAACCAGAAGCGCACCCTTTCTTCCGGGGCAAGGCCGGTTTCCTCAAAGCTGGCATTGGCCTGCGTCCCCGACAGCTCCCTGATCTGCAACAACAGCTGTGCCTTGTTTGACAGCGACAGGTCCAGCAGCTCGTCGTATTCCTCTTTCACCAGGCTGTAGACGATGACGCAGCCAATCAGAACCGCAACGATGCCGGGCAGCGCAAGTGCCGTCAGAAGGCTGCGCAGCAGGCTGTGACGCGGCGGGATCAGGGGCATAGCGCATAGCCCAGGCCGCGATGGGTCACGATGACGTCTTTGCCCAGCTTGGCGCGCAACCGGCTGATATGCGCCTCCAGCGCGTTGCTCTCGACCTCTTCGCCAAAGGCATAGAGCGCGGCCTCAAGGCTTTCGCGCGGAACCACGGCAGCCCTGCGCCGCACGAGGGTTTCAAGGATCTGCCATTCCCGCGTGGTCAGCCGCAGGGGCACATCGGCACGCCTGACGCTGTGCTCGGCCAGGTTGATCGACAGATCACCAAGGACGACGACCTGTGCAAGGGTCTCCTCACCCCGGCGGCAGATGGTATGGATCCGCGCCTTGACCTCATCCAGGTCAAAGGGCTTGATCACATAATCATCGGCGCCAAGGTTCAGCCCCTTGATCCGGTCGGAAACCTTGTCGCGCGCAGACAGGATCAGCACCGGGGTGTGAACCCGCCGGTCGCGCAGGGATTTCAGAAAGCTCAGCCCGTCGCCATCCGGCAGTTGCAGGTCAAGCAGGATGACGTCAAAGGGGCTGGCACGTTCCGCGCTTTCCGCATCGACGATCGTGTCGAACCATTCCACCAGATGCCGGTCGGCGGCCAGGTGTTCCACCAGGGGGCCAGCCAGCGCCGCCTCGTCTTCAATCAGCAGAATGCGCATGTTCCGGCGACACCTTGCAATGCCTCTTATGGGCCCGGTACGAGAATGGCAGCGACAGCAGATAGACGCAATCTGCCAGGATCAGGGTGGGCCATGGATAGACCAGCAGGCAGACCACCAGCACCACCGCCGCCACCATCACGAAGGGCAGATGGCTGCGGCGGATCGAAGCATGTTTGATGGAAAACGTCGGGATCGTGCTGATCGCAAGCAGGCCGATACAGATGATATAGCCCGACCGCAGCACCGGCAGATCGGTGTTCTGCCAGCCGTAAAGTTCCATGAAAACGGGGATCAGCGCCAGACAGGCCAGCGCCGGGGCCGGTATACCGACGAAATAGCTCTCCGTTTTCAGCGTGACCCCGGTGGCACGCATGGACAGGTTGAACCGCGCCAGCCGAAGGGCGCAGCAGACCGCCAGCACCAGGATCGACAGCCAGCCAAGGCTGGCCAGCGGCGTGCCCAGATAGAGGGTGTGATAGATCAGCACCCCCGGCACGATGCCGAAGTTGAAAAAGTCCGCCAGCGTGTCCAGCTCCGCGCCAAAGGGGCTGGCACTGTCGAGAAAGCGGGCCAGCTTGCCATCCGCCGCATCCAGAAACACCGCCAACAGGACAAAAACCAGACCGGTTTCAAGCCGCCCTTCAAGCGTCATGCGAATGGCGGTCATGCCCGAGCAGATCGCAAAGACGGTGACGATGCTGGGCACCACATGGCGCAGCTTGATCCGGTTGCGCTGCGTCACTCGGCGATGCCGATACGCGCAGCGGCATGGCCCTTGAGGTCAGCGAGGATGGTTTCACCCGCAACGGCGGTCTGGCCCACGGCAACCAGCGGCTGCACGCCCCGCGGCAGATAGATATCCAGCCGGCTGCCAAAGCGGATCAGGCCAAAGCGGTGCCCGGTGCCAAGCCCGTCACCCTCCTTGACGAAACAGACGATCCGCCGCGCAACAAGGCCCGCAATCTGCACAACACCGATCAGCGCGCCATCGGGCGTTTCGATGGTCAGGGAATTGCGTTCGTTGTCTTCGCTTGCCTTGTCCAGCGAGGCGTTCAGGAACTTGCCATGACGGTAGACGATATTGGTCACCTTACCGGCCACGGGCGCGCGGTTCACATGGCAGTTGAATACATTCATGAAGACCGACACCCGCGTCAGCGGTTCGGACCCCAGCGCCAGATCGGCACTGGGCACCACATCCTCGATCAGGGACACAACGCCATCGGCTGGCGATATCACCAGCCCCTCTTGCTGCGGGATCACCCGAACCGGATCACGGAAAAAGTAATAACACCAGACAGTTGCCCCGACCCCAAGCCAGAACAACGGCTGCCAGACCAGCCCCAGCACCACTGTGATCGCGGCAAATACCGCCACGAATTTCCGGCCTTCACGGTGCATCGGCACGGCCACGATCTTGAGCATGTTCATCGGCTCTCTCTCACTCTCCAACGAAAGAGCGCAGCAGCACCGCGCCCAGGAAAACGCCGTTGGCACAGAGCAGACACATCGTCGCCAGTGACCCCAGATCCTTGGCATCGCGCGCAAACGCGGCCCAGTCGGGGGCAAGATGATCGACAATGCATTCGACCGCCGTGTTAAGCGCCTCAGTGGCGATCAGGCAGAAAAACAGGATCAGCAGAATCGCGTAATCCGTCATTTCGGCCCCAGCGATGGCCAAAAGCCCGAATCCCAAAAGCAGAGCAAGCACGATATGCCGGAACGCCGTCTCTTGCCAGAGCCTGCGGAGCCCGGCGCAGGAATAGCCCGCCGCCGCCCAAAGATGCGGCAGCCCGGTGACGCGTGGTGGTTTCGGACGGGGCGAATTCGGGGGGGCGACCGTCATTTCTGCGCCACCCGTTGCGATCTGTGGCAGGGGGCGAAAATGTCCAGCGCCGGGTCACGCTCGCGCGTCGAGATGTCCAGCATCCCCAGCAGGGAGTGGAAGAGGTTGTCATGCGACAGGGCAACATCGGCGTGCTGTGACAGGCAGGCGCCATCCAGATTGAACTGCGTCTTGAACCCCTCCGACATCCACAGGACCATCGGCACCGTGGTTTGATAGGCAGGTGCCATGAAATAGGGCGACCCGTGCAGGTAAAGGCCAGATTCTCCCAGCGATTCGCCATGGTCGGAGACATAGATCAGCGCGGTGTTCAGGTTGGATTTCTGGTCCAGCAGGTCGATGGTACGGGCCAGCACGGCGTCGGTATAGGCGATGGTATTGTCATAGGCGTTGGTGATTTCCGCCGCCGTGCATTCCTTGAACTCTGCCGTGCGGCAGGCCGGTTTGAACCGCTCGAATGCCTCCGGATAGCGCAGGTAATAGGTGGGACCATGGCTGCCGATCTGGTGCAGGACCAGAACGGTATCTTCGGTGATCGTGTCGGCAAAGCTTTCGAGCGCCTGCATGAATATCCCGTCCATACATTCGCCCGAGGCGCAGAATTCGGCATTTTCAGTGTTGGTAAAGCTGCGGCTTTTCAGACGGTTGGCCAGCCCCTTGTCCCCGGTGTTGTTGTCCCACCATTCGACATGCAGACCGGCGTGGTCCAGCACATCCAGCACGTTCTGATGCGAGACACCCTTTTCATAGGAATATTCCTGCCGCGTGAAGCGGGAGAACATGCAGGGCAGGGAGACAGCCGTTGCCGTCCCGCAGGAGGAGACATTGGCAAAGTTGACCACATCCCGCCCGCCCAGCATCGGGGTGGTATCCCTTTCATATCCGTTCAGCCCGAAATTCTGCGCCCTTGCGGTTTCGCCCGCCACAACGATGGTGAGCACCGGTTTGCGGCTGCCCTCATAGGATGGTCCGCGATGGGCGTCTTCCCCGATCGGCTGCACCGTGACATCGGTGGTGGCAGAGATCATCCGCGCATAGCGGATGGCGCCAACCATCGGCGCGAAGGGCTGGAAGCTGCTCATCAGGTCTTTGCGTTCGCGAAAGACGGCGGCATAGGATTTCAAGTCAGCCATCAGGAACCCGGCACATAACGCCAGCGTCAGGGCAAAGCAGACAGCGGGCAATGCCAGGGTGCGAAGCAGGCTCTGCCGCTTGATCCTAATGGCGAAAAGCGCCAGCGCGGGCAGGATGCCGGTCAGACCCACGTGGGTGACAAAGCCTGCCGTGATCAGGTGTTTCGATTCCGTGACCGTGGTCACCATGACATTCTGGATCATGTCGCGGTCAATGATCACCCCAAGCTGGTCCATGTAATAGGAGGTCACAGCCCCCAGAATCAGGACAAATGCGAGGAATGGTTTGACCACGTAAGGAAAGGAAAACACGCTTTGCACCGCCAGCGCGAGGCAGAAGACCGCCGCGATGAACCCCGCAAAGGACAGCATATGCCCGGCAAAGACATCCGATCCGATCCGCCAGAAGGTCGCGTTATGCACCGCGAAGACAAAGATCGCCGTCACAAGGCTCAGCCTCAGTGGGGTAAATTCGGGGCGCTTTGCCCATGCGCTGCGCAATGTGTCCGTTCGGGAAAGGGTCATGAAGTGTTGTCCGCATTGTTGTTCCCTGCGGTCTTGACCAGTGCAACCTTACGCGAACCTTACGAATTGCGTCCTGACGCCGGATCAGGGCAATGCGTTGCGCCAAAATGCAAAAAACGCCCCAGGGGGCGCTTTGCAGATCGGACGGGAAGGGGGGCTTGTCGGGGTCAGCCGCCCCAGCTGCGGACCTGGCCGCAATCCATATGGACGAAGTTGGAGCCGGAATAGCGCCCGACGCCGCCACCGTGGCAGGCCATCGCCGCCTTGGCCATCTGGTTGACCGACCGGGAGGCAAGCCGCAGATCGGCAGCCTGGCCGCGCATGTGCAGCGAATTCTTTGCCACCCCGCGCGAGCGAGAGCGCAGCATCGCGTTTGTCTGCGGGCTGCGGTAGCCGGACAGCAGCATGTAGGGTTCGTTCACGTCCAGCAGGTTGTGCGATGCCGCCATGATGTCGACGGTGCGCAGATCGATGTTCTTGACCAGGTCATTGCGCCAGTCGCGCATGAAATAGGTGATCTCCTGCACCGCATCCTTGATGTACTCACCTTCGATCCAGTAGATCATGTCGATGCGTTCACCGGTGCGCCCGGAATACATGCGAATGCGCCGGATATCTCCGCCACCGCGCAGGAAACCTGCCGCATTTGAATATGTTGGTGCTGATGCTACCGCAGTTGCTGCGAATGCGCCAAGGAGGGCGCGCCGGGTCATACCCGAAGAGCTGATGCCTGTCATGATCTCTGTCCCGTCGTCTCTGCCTGTGGCCATGATGTTACATGGGCCGTTCATCTCTTCCCCAGATGCAACATCGTTATTGCATAGTGAATTTTCATTACCAAGGGCTGAATCCATAAGGTTCCCGCTATCCGCAATTTTAGGCGAAATTTTGCGCATTTTTTGATTATGTGGCTCTGACGCCACGGGCCGCAGGTGCCTTTTTCGCATCATATGGGCGACAGATTCACCACCTGTTGCAAATGTGAATGGACAGTTCCGCGGCAAGCCCCGAAAACTGAATCCGCTGTATGTTCATATTTTCAGGGGGTATTCATGACGCGATATTTTACGGGCAACCGCCGCACATTGCTGATCGCGGCGCTTGCGATTGTGATCACCGGTTTCGTGCTGGTCCGGCCGGTTCAGGCGCAGGTCACCGCATTCAAACAGGCCGTGGCAGAGGCTGCCGCCGATGATGCTGATATCGCAGAATTCTACCGAAACACATCCTATGCCCCGATCTGGACCGCTGCCGACGATGCCAGCCGCGCCCGTCGCGCCGAACTGATGCGCGCGATCCAATCCGCCGCCTCTCACGGGCTGCCGGTGGCACGCTACGATCCCGCAGCGCTTCTGGCCCGGCTGAGTAGCGTGCGCTCGCCCCGCGACCGGGGCCTTGCCGAAGTCGAGATGAGCAAGGTTTTCCTGACCTATGCCCGCGACATCCAGACCGGTGTTCTGAACCCCAAGCGGATCGACAGCCGCATCGTGCGCGAGATTCCCTATCGCGACCGTGGTGCCTATCTTTCGGGCATCGCCATCTCCAAACCCGCCGCCTTCTTCCGGGCGCTGCCGCCGCGCAGCATGGAATACAATGCCCTGCTCAAGGAAAAGGTGGTGATGGAAAAACTGCTGGCGCAGGGGGGCTGGGGCCCCCAGGTTGCGGCCAGCAAGCTGGAACGCGGCGCGACCGGCCCTGCGGTGATTGCCCTGCGCAACCGGCTGATCGCGATGGACTATCTTGAGCGCAACAACGGGCGGACCTTTGACCAGGCCATGACCGACGCGGTCAAGCAGTTCCAGATCGACCATGGGCTGAACGACGATGGCGTCGTCGGGGGCGAAACCCTCAAGCAGATCAATGTGGATGTGGAGACACGTCTGCAATCCGTGCTGGTGGCGCTTGAGCGTGAACGCTGGTTCAACACCGAGCGCGGCAAGCGTCACATCCTGGTGAACCTGCCCGACTTCACCGCCAAGATCATCGACGACGGCGTGGTGACCTTCGAGACCCGTTCGGTTGTCGGCGCCAATCAGGGGGACCGCCCGACGCCTGAATTCTCCGACATGATGGAACATATGGTGGTGAACCCCAGCTGGTATGTCCCGCGCTCCATCGTGACAAATGAATATTTGCCCGCGCTGCGCCGCAATCCGAATGCGGCAAGCCACATCATCATCACCGACAGCAGGGGCCGCAGGGTCAACCGTGGCGCGGTCAATTTCTCGCGCTACACGGCGCGGAACTTTCCCTATTCCATGCGCCAGCCGCCCAGCCGTTCCAATGCGCTTGGTCTGGTCAAGTTCATGTTCCCCAACAAGTACAACATCTACCTGCATGACACGCCGGCCAAGAGCCTCTTTGCCCGCGACGTGCGCGCCTTCAGCCATGGGTGCATCCGTCTCGCGGACCCGTTCGATTTCGCCTATGCGCTGCTGGCGCGGCAGTCGGACGATCCCGAGGGGGATTTCCAGCGTGTGCTGCGCACCGGCGCGGAAACCAAGGTCAAGCTGGAGCAGCCGGTGCCGGTGCATATCATCTACCGCACTGCCGTTACCAATGCGCGTGGCCATACCGAATACCGGGCCGACATCTATGGCCGGGACGCCAAGATCTGGAATGCGCTTGCCAATGCGGGGGTGGTCTTGGGCGGCGTTCAGGGTTAACTCTGGCCCTGCATCACGCAGGGGGTGAACGCATGGGCCATACGGTCAGGGAAATAGCCGACAGCATCGGCGCACGGGCCGAAGGTGATCTGGATCTGGTGATCACCCGCGCGGCGGAACCTGCCAGCGCGGGGCCGGATGACCTGGCCATGGCCTCCACCCCGAAATATGCCGAAATGCTGGCGCAGGGGCAGGCGCGTGCCGCCATGCTCTGGCCCGGTGCCGACTGGCAGGCGATGGGGCTGCGCGCTGCCATCCTGCCGGACCGACCGCGCTTTGCCATGTCCGGCCTGACCCGGATGCTGGATCAGGGGCAGGGCTTTGCCACCGGGATCCATCCAGCCGCCATCATCGACGACACGGCCGAACTGGGCGAGGGGGTCAGCGTGGGCCCGCTGGCGGTGATCAGCGCAGGCGCGCGGATTGGCGCAGGCTCCGTGATCGGCCCGCAGTGTTTCATCGGCCGGGACGCGCGCCTGGGCCCCGACTGTTTTCTGCGCGAACAGGTCAGCATTGGCGCAAGGGTGCGGATCGGCGCGCGGTTCATCGCGCAGCCGGGTGTGCGGATCGGCGGCGACGGATTTTCCTTTGTGACACCTGAGCCAAGTGCCGTGGAAAACGCCCGCAAGACGCTGGGCGACCAGGGTGATGCCAAACCGCAGGCCTGGGCGCGCATCCATTCGCTGGGGGCTGTGACCATCGGCGATGATGTGGAAATCGGCATGAACACCACCGTGGACAGCGGCACCATCCGCGACACGAGAATCGGCAATGGCACCAAGCTGGACAGCCAGATCCAGATTGGCCACAACGTGGTTGTGGGCAATGACACGCTGATCTGCGCCCAGGTTGGCGTTGCCGGGTCTTCGGTGATCGGCAACAACGTGGTTCTGGGCGGTCAATCAGGCGTCAGCGACAATATCTTTATCGGGGACCGCGTGATCCTGGGGGCCGCAACCAAGGCACTGTCGAATGTGCCCGCCGGCCGCACGATGCTGGGCTATCCCGCCACGCAGATGGAAAATCAGATGGAAATCTACAAGGCGCTGCGCCGTCTGCCCAGGTTGCTGCGCGACGTCGCCGCGCTGAGAAAGATGGTTTCCAAATCGTCTCAGGATGGCTAAAGCATCCCCGTGCATTGGATGGGAAGAACGTCATGGACATCAAGGATCAGGTCATCGCCATCATCGCGGAACAGGCCATGTTGGAACCGCAGGATGTGACGCCGGAGAGCACGCCAGAGGATCTCGGCATTGACAGCATGGGGCTGGTGGAAAGCATTTTCGCCATCGAGGAAGCCTTTGACATCTCCATTCCCTTCAACGCCAATGATCCCGGCGCTTCGGATTTTGACATCTCGTCGGTGGCCACGATCATCGCAGGGATCGAACGGCTCAAGGCCGAACAGGGCTGAGATGACATGAAACGTGTCGTCATCACCGGCGCCGGCACCATCAACGCCCTTGGCCACAATGTACCCGATACGCTGGAAGCGATGCGCGAAGGCGTTTGCGGCATTGGTCCGTTGTCCTTCCGCGACGTGGAGCGCCTGCAGATCCAGATCGGCGGGCAGGTGCGCGGCTTTGACGCCGAAGGCCGGTACAACCGGCAGCAGATATCGCTTTATGACCGGTTCACCTTGTTCACCCTGGCCGCAGCCCGTGAGGCCATCGAGCAATCCGGGCTGACGTTTTCGGGTGAGCTATCCGCCAAGGCAGGCGTCGTACTGGGCACGGCGGGCGGCGGCGTGTCGACCTGGGACGACAATTACCGTGCCGTCTATGAAGAGGGCAAGAACCGGGTGCATCCCTTTGTCGTGCCCAAGCTGATGAACAATGCCGCAGCCTCCCATGTCAGCATGGAATGGAACCTCAAGGGGCCGTCCTTTACCGTCTCCACCGCCTGTGCCTCCTCCAACCACGCGATGGCGCAGGCCTTTGCGATGGTGCGCTCGGGCATGGCCCCGGCGATGATCACCGGCGGGTCGGAATCGATGTTGTGCTTTGGCGGGGTCAAGGCCTGGGAAGGGTTGCGCGTCATGAGCCGCGACGCCTGCCGCCCGTTCTCGGCCAATCGCAACGGCATGGTGCAGGGCGAGGGGGCCGGCATCTTTGTCTTTGAGGAAATGGAACATGCCCGCAAACGCGGCGCCGAGATCCTTTGCGAAGTCATCGGCTTTGCCATGACCTCGGACGCGAGCGACATCGTGATGCCGTCAAAGGCCGGTGCCGCCCGTGCGATTGCGGGCGCGCTGGAGGATGGCCGGATCAACCGAGAAGAGGTCGGCTATATCAACGCGCATGGCACCGGGACGGCAGCCAATGACAAGACCGAATGCGCGGCGGTGGCCGATACCTTCGGTCCGCAGGCGGACAAGCTGATGATATCCTCCACCAAGTCGATGCATGGGCACCTGATCGGCGGTACCGGTGCTGTGGAACTGCTGGCCTGCATCATGGCCCTGCGCGACGGGGTGATTGCCCCCACCATCGGTTATGAAGAACCCGACCCGGAATGCGCCCTGGATGTGGTGCCGAACACCGCGCGGGAGGCCAAGGTCAATGTGGCTCTGTCCAATGCCTTTGCCTTTGGCGGCATGAATGCGGTTCTGGCCCTGCGCAAGGTTTGAACCCGCAGGACCAGAAGGCCGGGACTTACAGCGAATATCGTTTGCAGATCAGCCCGTCCGGTGTGCGGTAGGTCTCGAACCCCATGGCCTGGTAATATGCCAGCCCTTCCGGGTTGTCGGCGGCGATGCTGGCGTCGATATGTTGCAGCCCCGCGGCCTTTGCGGCCTCCAGCGTGGCGCTGAACAGGGCGCGGCCCACGCCACGACGCGCAGCCTCGGGGCGGATGTGCGTGCCGATGATGCCCCAGCCGGGAGTCACATCATAGATGTTTCCCTTGCGTGCCAGTTTCAGCGACTGGAACCCCAGAACCGTCTCATCGGCATCCTCTGCCACTGAGCAGCGGATCCCGTCGGGGTCTTCAAGATAGTGCCGGCGCACGAAATCTGCATCGCTGGGGTTGCGCCGCTTGCCCAGTTCGCGCAACCGGGTCAGGAAATCGCTCATTTGCCGGACATCCCGGAGTTCCGCCTGTCTGATCTTCACACCATGGCTCCTTCTGCAACAGAAAGGGCCGCCTCCCGGCAGCCCTTTTCCAATGTCTTTCCAGTGCTGTGAGCCGCTTACTGGTCGATGACCGATGACTTGTCAAAGCTCGCCGTGAATCCATCCAGCGACAGGGTCAGCTTGACCTGCTGATCGGGGGCCAGCGCCGGCACGATGGTGATGATCGCTTCTTTTCCGCGCTTGAAGGCGGCAACGTCATCGGCCGTCAGGCCCAGCCGCACATAGCATCCCACCGGGTTGCAGAAGGCATAAGGGTAGCGCCGCGCCTTGCCGCCATCCACCGCGACGGTCAATTGCTGGGGCAGGGCGGTTTCCAGCGGCACAACAATTGTTGCCCCGGCTACGGCCTTGCCACCATCGGGCAGGCGGAACAGCGAAAACTCGGCAACAGGTGCACCCTGGCCGTCATCCAGAAGCTGGTACATCTGGCAGGGTTCGCTGCCATCCTCACCCTTGATGCAGCGCATTTCCCAGGCGCCGACGACTTCCTTTGTATAGGGTTTGCCGATCTCCGGCTCGCCATCGGCATTTTCGCCAAGGCTCAGCTGATCTTCGATCTTGGGGGCCGTGCCGGTGCCGGGTGTCGCCTCCTGCTCGGTGGCTGGGGGCGTTTCTGTCGTCTGTGCAAATAGCACTGCGGGGGCCGCGCAGGCCAAAGCCAGGGCGACGGGCAGGGCAGTCAGAAATCTACTCATGTCAAATCCACGATTGTTGCGTTACTGCGCTCTACCATGAAGCAAAAACAATGTCAGTGGGCCGGCAAGGAAAAGTGAAGCCGCGCACGCAAATTCCCGCTGATCTGCCCTGGTTGCCGCCCGGCCCGGAAACGCAAAAAGAGGACGCATGGCGTCCTCTTTTCACCTTAGTTCTCTCCCCGTCGGACTGGGCCGACTTATTGCCGCGACGTTACGAAAGCGCCGCTCGCGGGTCAACAGGAAAAACGGCAAAGATTTGCCGGTCCGTATTGACACCTGTTCGCAAGGCAAAAAGGGCCGCACCCGAAGGCGCGGCCAGTCTGACAGGGAGGATGCCCGTGACCAAAAGGACAATGATCAGGGCAAGAAGACTATGGCGCAGGGGAGTTAAGATTGTATGCTCATCGCTGAGAAATTCCGGCGGCGGCAGGGCTGCTGCGCCACAAGGGGCACCATGTGACACAAGACATCTTTATCGGCGGCGGCGGTGCGGATTACGCCACCCCGCAATTCCTGAACATCGGCTATGCCAACCGCCACGGGCTGATCGCGGGCGCCACCGGGACCGGCAAGACGGTGACACTGCAAATTCTCGCCGAAGGGTTTTCGGCGCAGGGTGTGCCGGTCTTCCTGTCGGACGTCAAAGGCGACCTGTCGGGGCTGGCGCTGTCAGGTTCTGCCGCGCACAAGCTGCACGAGGCCTTTACCAGCCGCGCCGAAAAGATCGGGTTCTCCGACTACAGCTATAGCGCCTCTCCGGTCACCTTCTGGGATCTTTACGGCGAACAGGGCCATCCGGTCCGTACCACGGTCTCGGAAATGGGGCCGCTGCTGCTGTCGCAGCTGCTTGGCCTGAGCGAGGCCCAGGAGGGTATCCTGAACATCGCCTTCCGGGTCGCGGACGAGGATGGCTTGCCGCTGCTGGACCTCAAGGACCTGCAGGCCCTTCTGGTCTGGATCGGCGAGAACGCCCATGACCTCAGCCTGCGCTACGGCAATGTCTCCACCGCTTCTGTCGGCACGATCCAGCGCCGCCTGCTGGTGCTGGAAAATCAGGGCGCGGCAGACTTCTTTGGTGAACCGGCACTGGCACTGGAGGACATGATGCGAACCGATCAGGACGGGCGCGGGATGATTAACATCCTGGCTGCCGACAAACTGATGGGCGCGCCGAAACTCTATGCCACATTCCTGCTTTGGTTGCTTTCGGAACTGTTCGAGGAACTGCCCGAGGTCGGCGACCCCGACAAGCCCAGGCTGGTCTTCTTCTTCGACGAGGCGCATCTTCTGTTCGACGATGCGCCAAAGGCATTGGTGGACAAGGTCGAACAGGTGGCGCGGCTGATCCGCTCCAAGGGGGTTGGGGTCTATTTCATCACCCAGAACCCGGCTGACGTGCCCGAAGACATCCTGGGCCAGCTTGGCAATCGCGTCCAGCACGCGTTGCGCGCCTTTACCGCGAAAGACCAGAAAGACCTGCGCCTCGCCGCCCAGACCTATCGCGACAACCCCGCCTTCAGCACCGAAGAGGCGATCCGCGAGGTTGGTGTCGGCGAGGCGGTGACCTCCATGCTGCAAAAGAAGGGGGTGCCCGGGATCGTCGAACGCACGCTGATCCGCCCCCCGTCGTCACAGCTCGGGCCAATCGACCCCGCTGAACGCGCGGCCCTGATGACGTCATCTCCGATGGCCGGCAAATACGACACCAGACTGGACCGTGAAAGCGCCTTCGAGATCCTGCGCGCCCGCGCCGACAAGGCCGCTGCCGACGCCGCCAGAGCCGAAGCGGATGCCGCAGGGGCCGAGGAACAGGCACAGGATGCCGAACCCCCCGCCTTGCGCGAATTCAACAATGCGCGGCGCTATGCGGGCAAGGGGGCCAGCCGGCCGGCCCCGCGCGGGCAGGACAAGAGCTGGTCACGCGAGATCGGCGGCGCTGTCGGCAGTGTCTTCATCAAGGAACTCAAGGGCACGACAGGCCGCCGCATCGTGCGCGGCATCCTGGGCGGTCTCTTCAAGGGGCGGTAGGCGCGCCGGGCAGAGCCGTGGACGGTACTTTCGGTGCGCAGCAACCCGGACTTTTCAAAAAGTCCGGTCCGGAGTTTTCAAAAACTCCGATACGCGAACAGCGCGGGCCTATGTCGATCAAGGAACCCGAGGCCTCGACAAGCCGCCGTATTCTGGGTGGTCTCGTCAAGGGGCGGTAGGCGCGCCGGGCAGAGCCGCGGGCGGTGCTTTCGGTGCGCAGCAGCCCGGACTTTTCAAAAAGTCCGGACCGGAGTTTTCAAAAACTCCGATACGCAAGCGCCGCGGGCCTATTTCTCCGGTATCAACCCGCGTGGGCTGAACCGCAGCACCAGCAGCAGCACCAGACCCATCGTCAGCAGGCGCATGTGCGAGGCGCTTTCCAGCAGATGTGCGCGCAGGGGGGAATGCAGATCCATGCCCGAGGTGATGAGGTTCATCAGCCAAAACCCCATCGGCTCCACCTGCACCCAGAGGAACCAGATCAGGAACCCGCCCAGCACCGCGCCGAAATTGTTGCCCGATCCGCCCACGATCACCATCACCCAGATCAGGAAGGTAAACCGCAGCGGCTGGTAGGTGCCCGGCGTCAGCTGGCTGTCCATGGTGGTCATCATCGCACCTGCGATCCCGCAGATGGCAGAGCCCAGGATGAACACCTGCAAATGCCGCGCCGTGACATCCTTGCCCATCGCCTCTGCCGCGACTTCATTGTCGCGGATGGCGCGCAGCATGCGGCCCCAGGGCGAATGCAGGGCGCGTTGCGACATCCACATCAGCACGACCAGAACAATTGCGAACAGCGCGATGTAAAGCACCTTGACCCAGAGGGTCGAGGCCTCCACCGCGTTGAAGCCGAAGCCCGCCGCGCGTTCGACAAATGCAGGCGAGTTCTGCAGGTCGATCTCGTAGGGCACGGGGCGCGGCACGCCGATCACGTTCTTGACCCCGCGGGTCAGCCAATCCTCGTTCTTGAGCACGGCAATGATGATTTCCGCGATGCCCAGCGTGGCGATGGCCAGATAGTCCGACCGCAGGCCCAGCGCCGTCTTGCCGATGATCCAGGCAGCCCCGGCGGCAAAAAGCCCGCCAACCGGCCAGGCCAGTAGCACCGGCAGGCCGAGCCCGCCCAGATAGCCGGTTTCGGCCGGGTTGATCGCCTCGATCCGCTCCACCGAAGGGTCCAGCAACGCCCGGAACAGGAAGAACCCGGCGACGAGAATGACGATCACCACAAGGCTGCGCCGCCATCCCGCCGCCATCCGGCGCATCACCAGGATCGTGGCAAAGATCGTCAGGGCCCCCAGCACCAGCGCCCCGATCACGCCAAAGCCGCCCGCGGCAAAGGCCCCCTCGGTCGGGGGCATGCCGACCAGCACCGCCGCCAGCCCGCCCAGAGCGACAAACCCCATGATCCCGACATTGAACAGCCCCGCAAAACCCCATTGCAGGTTCACCCCCAGCGCCATGATCGAAGAGATCAGCCCCATGGCGATGATCAACAGGGCCGAGTTCCAGCTTTGCTCGAAACCCACGTAAAGGATCAACAGCGCGATAATCCCGAAAAGAGCGGTGTTTTTCAGTGTCGCATTCATACCGACTGCCCCTTGAAAAGTCCGGTGGGTTTGAACAGAAGCACGATCAGCAGGATCACGAAGCTGACCGCGAATTTGTAATCCGTGCTGAGCAGTTGCACGAGGCCCGAAGGCTCAAGGCTCTCTGGCATCAGGTAGACCAGGATCTTCTTCCAGGCATAGGTGATCGTCACCTCGGAAAAGGCGATCACGAAACCGCCGGCGATGGCCCCCAGGGGGTTGCCGAGACCGCCGACAATGGCGCTGGCAAAGATCGGCAGCAGAAGCTGGAAATAGGTGAAGGGTTTGAACGTCTTGTCCAGACCGTAAAGCACCCCGGCAATCGTCGCGAGCCCGGCGACAATCATCCAGGTGATCATCACCACCCGCTCGGGGTTGATGCCCGACAGCAGCGCCAGATCCTCGTTGTCGGAATAGGCGCGCATCGACTTGCCCGCGCGGGTCCGGTTGAGAAACCAGAACAGCAGGGCAACCACGATGATCGCGGTCACGATGGTGATGCCCTGGGTGGTCTTGAAGGACAGCCCCTCGTCCAGCCCGGTGGCACTCTTGAATTCGCGGGCCGAGATGATGAACCGTTCGCCATCCAGGAAATTCTGATCATCCGCCCCGATGATGAACCGGGTGATACCGTTGTAGATAAAGGTCACCCCAAGCGAGACGATGACCAGGATCACCGGCTTTGCCTTTTTCTCGCGGTAAAAGCGATAGACCACGCGGTCGGTGCCCAGAAGCAGCAGGATGGTCAGGCCAATGGCAAAGGGCAGGGCGAGCAGGGCCGTGGGCAATGGGCCCAACGAGATGCCCCAGCTCTGGAACAGCCAAGTCAGCAGCACCGCCGACATCGCCCCCATTGCCATCGTGTCGCCATGGGCGAAGTTGGAAAACCGCAGGATGCCATAGACCAGCGTGACCCCCAGCGCGCCAAGTGCCAGCTGGCTGCCATAGGCCACACCGGGGACAAAGACGTAATTCAGGAATGCAATCAGTGCGTTGAGAAGATCCATCAGAGTGAAAGCTCCATGTAGCGGCTGTAGGGCGCGTCAGCCTTGTAAGCGCCAAAGGCGGCGCAGTCGGTGAACCCGTGCCGTTCGTACAGCCTGTGCGCGGCTTCCAGACCCGGTTGCCCGGTCTCCAGCCGCAATGTCGGTATCTTGCGGTCGCGGGCGACGGCCATCAGATGCGAAAGCAGGGCCTCGGCAACACCGCGTCCGCGCGCTTTTTCGGCGACGAACATGGATTTGACTTCGCCATACTCCCGGAAATCGGCCAGCGCCACGCACCCCAGCGCGCTTTCGCTGTCTTTCGCCAGGAAAAAGTCGATATGCGGCGCGGCCAGTTTCTCCACCGACAGGAAGTGATTTGCCTCGCTGGGGAAGAGGCTTTCCATCAGGGCATGGCTCGCTTCCAGCAATTCTCGCGCCTGCGGCATACCCGGATCAGCGACAGTGATTGTTATTTCTTTCGACACCTCAGCCCCCCAGAAAGCTCTTGCGGACTTCCGGGTCGGCCAGAAGTTCCTTGCCGGTGCCGGTATAGGCATTCGCCCCCTGCACCAGAACATAGCCCTTGTCCGCAATCTCAAGCGCCTGGCGGGCATTCTGTTCGACCATCAGGATCGGGATGCCGGTGCGTGCCACCTCGATGATCCGGTCGAACAATTCGTCCATCACGATGGGGCTGACACCTGCGGTGGGTTCGTCCAGCATCAGCACCTTGGGCTGGGTCATCAGTGCGCGGCCCACGGCGACCTGCTGGCGCTGGCCGCCGGAAAGCTCACCCGCCGCCTGACGGCGCTTTTCCTTGAGGATCGGGAACAGGTCATAGACCTGCGCCATCGTATCGCTGAAATCATCCGTGCGGATAAAGGCACCCATCTCAAGGTTTTCCTCCACCGTCATGGAGGTGAAGATGTTCGAGGTCTGCGGGACAAAGCCCATGCCCTTGGCGACCCGGTCCTGCGGCGACAGGTCGGTGATGTCCTCACCATCCAGCCGCACATGGCCCTTGCGCATGTCCAGCATCCCGAACACCGCCTTCATGCCGGTGGATTTGCCCGCCCCGTTGGGGCCGACGATCACGGCGATTTCGCCACGATCCACCGCAATGGTGCAATCATGCAGGATGTCAGGGCCATTGCCATAGCCCGCCGTCATACCGTCCCCGATCAGGAAAGGGCCACCGGGGGCGGGATGGGCCTGCCCCTTGTGCTTCGGGATCACGCTGCCTTGCCCCTTGGGGTTGGCAATCGACACGTCCTTGTTGCCGCGGTCACCGTATGGATCGCTCATATCAGCCTCATTCCTTGCTGGCCGCCTGGGGCGGCGCGTAATCTTCGGCGCAGGACACCGCATCCGCGCAATTGTCCCGCAGCAGCGCCACGAGGTCGCGCGATGCCGCGTCGAGTTGTTCGACGGATGTTTCGTTCGGGGCCTGCAGCCACAGCATGATCCGCGCCGCGCCCACCTGCGACAGCATCACGGCCTGCAGATAGGGCTCTCCCTCCCAGACATCGCGCTGAAGGTGGCGCAGGACGGTGGCATCCGGGAGGGTCAGCTTGTCAGCGATCAGAACCTCGGACGGAACTTCCGCATCGGCGGCAACCCATTCGGCATAGGTGGTATAGACCTCTTCCAGCGTGGCCAGATTGTCGGTAATCTCGTGGCCCGGCCATTCTTGCGTGAAATCAAGCACGTAGTTATCCAGCAGCAGGGTGGCGCCATCGCCGTATTGATCCCAGACAGCGGCTTCCCAGGGGGTGCCGCGGTCGCACATCCAGATGTCCTGGCTGAGCTGCGCACAGGCCGCAGCCGCCTGGGGCAGGGCCACCAGCGCCGTGCCCAATGCCCATGCCAGAGCGCACCGCATCATGCGCCCACCTTGTCCTTGTTCTTCAATCCTGTCCCCAGATAGGCCTCGATCACATGTTCATTGGCCTTGATCTCGTCCAGCGTGCCCTGGGCCAGCACATGGCCCTCCGCCATGCAGATCACCGGATCGCAGAGGCGGCCGATGAAATCCATGTCATGTTCGATGACCACGAAAGTATAGTTGCGTTCCTTGTTCAGGCGCAGGATCGCGTCGCCGATGGTGTTGAGCAGGGTCCGGTTCACGCCGGCCCCCACTTCGTCCAGGAACACGATCTTGGCATCCACCATCATGGTGCGGCCCAGTTCCAGCAGCTTTTTCTGTCCGCCCGAGATCTGGCCCGCCTTCTGATCGGCCAGATGTTCGATGGTCAGGAATTCAAGCACCTCGTCCGCCTTGGCCTTCAGCGCGCGCTCCTCATCGGCGATACGTCTGGTGCCGAACCAGGTGTTCCACAGGGTTTCACCGCTTTGGCCACCGGGCACCATCATCAGGTTCTCGCGGCAGGTCATGGAGTGAAATTCATGGGCAATCTGGAAGGTGCGCAGCAACCCCTTGTGAAACAAAGTATGCGGCGGCAGACCTGTGATGTCCTCGCCATCCATGTGAACGCGACCGGAGGTCGGTTTAAGAACGCCTGCGATCACGTTGAAAAGAGTGGTCTTTCCGGCACCGTTCGGGCCGATCAACCCGGTGATGGAACCTGCTTCGATGGTCAGGCTTGCCCCGTCCACGGCGTGAAATCCACCAAAGTGTTTATGTATGTCGTCAACGACGATCATAAATCCATCCCCATGTCGGCCCTGTTCCGGGCACTTATCCGGCCCTGTTTCGGGCGCTTATATTTTGGATACAGCCCGGCATATGCGCCGGGCTGCACCTGTTTCCAGTCAAACCAGTCTGGCCTTACTTGTAGCCGATGGTTTCGTTCACGCCATTCTTGACTTCGATCATGCGGTAGGTCCCGGCAGATTCACCCGGTCCGATCAGTTCGACCGCAGAGGCACCGACATAGTCGATATCTTCGCCGTTCTTGATCAGTTCCAGCGCCTTGCCCAGCTCGCCGGGGAAGATTTCGATGCCAGGCGCATTGGCGACCTCAAGGATTTTTTCCTTGTAGGCGGCCGGGTCTGTCGAATTGGCGGCCTGCATGGCCAGCAGGAACAGCGCCGCCGCATCATAAGATTCAGGAGTATAGGGCGAGGTGCCATCAAAACCGGCTTCTTCCGCCATTTTGGTGAATGTCTCGATCCCGTTGCCCTGCGAACCGGCGATCTGGCCATAAGAGCCGTCCAGATCCGGACCGATGGTCTTGGGCAGGTTCTCACCGATCATGCCGCCGGGCAGACCGAATGTGTCCCATGCGCCCGCGTCCAGTGCGGATTTGATGATGCCCGCACCACCCTGATCGAGGTAACCCGCAACCACCAGCAGGTCGCCACCGGCAGAGGCCAGCGCGCCGACTTCGGCGGAATAATCCGCTTTGCCGTCTTCATGGGCCGCCACGATGGTCACTTCGCCGCCGATCGCCTTGAAGGAGGATTCGATCGCATCGGCCAGACCCTTGCCATAGTCGTTGTTGGTATAGGTCAGGGCGATGGATTTGACGCCACGCTCCTGCAGGATTTCCGCCATCACTTCACCTTCACGCGCATCGGAGGGCGAGGTGCGGAAGAACAACCCGTTGTCTTCCATGGTGGTCAGGCCGGGCGATGTCGCGGAGGGCGAGATCATGACCATGCCGTTGGGGATCGCGACGTTCTGAAGCACAGCGCCGGTCACACCGGAGCAGTCCGCCCCGATCAGCCCGTTGATCCCTTCGGCAATCAGACGTTCGCCGCCGGAGACCGCCAGGCCGTTGTCGATACAGCCCGAGTCCGCACGCGCGCTTGTCACGGTCGCACCATCCAGCAGCATGCCGCTGTCGGTCACTTCCTTCATCGCCAGTTCGGCACCGGCGGCCATCGGGCCGGTCAGCGATTCAATCGGGCCGGTAAAGCCGAATTCAATGCCGAGTTTCACTTCCTTTGCATGCGAGTCGGCAAAGGCCGTTGTTGCCACGAGTGCCGCAGCCGTTGAGGCCAAGAGCATCTTTTTCATGAGGTTTCTCCCTATTGGAACATGATGTTCGCAAGAAACGTAGGCAAAGGCTTGCGAAAAGAAAAGGAGTTTTTCCTCAGTAGAATAGCGCCAAACAAGCGGAATTGACCGGGCCGAGGTGGAATATTTCGCCGCGAAAGATACATTTTCCGAAAATGACGGTCTGAACAGGGGATTTGCCGTGCCGATTCCGAAAAACTTTACCAATTTCCTGCATCTGACGATTTTCGGGGCGCTCTTGCCTTTGTCGGTTGCGGCACAGGAAAATTGGTCAATTCAACCTGTGGTCACTGATCTGGACACCCCCTGGGCGGTGGCGCCGATGCCGGATGGCGCGGTGCTGATCACCGAAAAGGACGGCCGCCTGCTGTTGCAGCGCGACGGCGCCCGTCACGAGGTTGCAGGCGTGCCGGCGGTGGAAACCGGCGGGCAGGGCGGGTTGCTGGACATCACCCTTGCGCGGGACTTCGACCAGTCGCGCACGATCTTTCTGACTTACGCCAGGAAGCAGGGCAGCGGCAGCGGCACAGCTTTGGCCTCCGCCCGGCTTTCGGATGACGGGCAAAGGCTGGAAGACCTGACCGAGCTTTTTGCCATGAAACCCGGCAGCAGCGGCGGCCGCCATTTCGGCAGCCGCGTCGTCGAGGCGGCGGACGGCAGGCTTTTCATGACCATCGGCGAACGGGGCGACCGGCCGGCGGCACAGGATCTGAGCCGTCACAACGGCTCAATCATACGCATCAACCGTGACGGGTCGGTGCCGGATGACAACCCCTTTGTCGGGCAGGCGGGGGCCTTGCCCGAGATCTGGTCCTATGGTCACCGCAATCCGCAGGGGGCCGGCCTCGGCCTTGATGGCGATCTCTGGGTCTCCGAACACGGTGCCAAGGGTGGCGATGAGGTGAACCATGTGCGCAAGGGGGCGAACTATGGCTGGCCGGTCATCTCCTACGGGCGGCATTATTCCGGCGCAAAGATCGGCGAAGGCACGGCCAAGGCGGGTATGGAACAGCCTGCCTATTACTGGGACCCCTCCATCGCGCCCTCCGGTCTGATGGTCTATTCCGGCGCGCTGGACGCGGATCTGCGCGGCGACATCTTTGTCGGGTCGCTCAAGTTCGACTATATTTCCCGGCTCAGCGGCGATCCGCTGCAAGAGGTGGCGCAGATCAAGGGGCCCGAAACCGCGCGCGTGCGCGACATCGTTGAGGGGCCTGATGGCGCAATCTGGTTTATTTCGGTGGGCAGGGGTACGGTTTACCGGATGACACCTGAAAAGTGAGAGCGACAATGCGTCTGTTTGCCATTTTGCTGAGCCTGATTTCCTGTCTGTCCACCGCTGCCCATGCGCAGGAAAGCGACAGCCTGTTCGCGGATTACGAGGCCTATGCCGCCTTTGTCGACCGCCATGTGATGCGCCGCGATTTCATTCCGCTGATCCAGCGGCTGGGCGGACGGGACGAGTTCACGCCCGAACAACTGGCCGCCAACCAAAGGCAGCTGGAAGGCGCTTGGCCACGCGATTTTGTCAAGGTTTCGGTGTTCAAGGAAATCGACCTGGGGGGCGGCATCCGGCAGGAAGGCCGTATCTATTGGACCGGCACCAGCTATGCGTTCTTCTACGCCATGCTGCACCAGCGCGAGGATGATCTGGCGGTCATCACCTTCCTGCTGAATTCCAGCAGCAAACCGATCATGGACCGGTTCTGACAAAGCGGGGCAAGGCCGCGGCGCAGTCGCGTTGAACGCCGCCCGCAGCGCATTTGGCGCGCTGCGGGGTTATGTACTTCAGGCATAAAGAAGCGAAGAAACGTGCTCTTTCACCCGCCTCGCGCGGTCAGATCGACAGGCGCGCGGCGTGGCTGCCCCTTTCGCGGTAGGGGGTCGTGTCGTAATGCGCCCGATAGCATTTGGAAAAATGCGACGGCGAGGCAAAGCCGCAGGCCAGTGCCACGTTGATCACGCTCATGTCGGTCTGCATCAACAGGTTGCGCGCCTTTTGCAGGCGCAATTCCATGTAGTACCGTTTCGGACTGCGGTTCAGGTAACGCCGGAACAGCCGCTCCAGCTGCCTTGTGGACATGCCGACATCACGGGCAAGAACCGATGGGCTGATCGGCTCTTCGATGTTGGTCTCCATCATCTGGATGACCTGGCTGAGCTTGGGATGGCGCACCCCGATGCGGGTCGGCACGCTGAGCCGCTGGGTGTCCTGGTCGGTGCGGATCGAGGAATAGATCAGCTGGTCGGCCACCGCATTGGCCAGGTCTTCGCCCTGGTCGTCGGCAATCAGTTTCAGCATCAGGTCGATGGAGGAGGTGCCGCCCGCTGTCGTCAGCCGGTTGCCGTCAACCACAAAGACGGATTTGGTCAGCTGGACCTCTTCGAACTCCTCGGCAAAGCTGTCCTGGTTTTCCCAGTGAATCGTTGCGCGCTTGCCGTCCAGCAGCCCGGCCTTTGCCAGCGTGAAGGCCCCGGTACAGAGCCCGCCCACGGTCAGCCCCTTGCGGGCCTCGCGGCGCAGCCAGCTCAGTACCTTCTTGGTGGTCGCATCCTGCACGTCGATCCCGCTGCACACGAGAATGGTGTCGTCCCGCGCCATCTCATCGAGGTCGGCATCCAGCTGGAACACGGTTCCGGCAGAGCAACAGGCGCTGACGCCGCCTTCACCGATGGTGATCCATGAATACAACTGCCGCTCGCCCATGCGGTTTGCAATGCGCAGGCATTCGATGGCCGTGGAGAAACACAGCAGGCTGAACTGATCCAGCAGCACAAATACGAAACGCCGTGGCTTTCCGGTCTCTGGCGGTATGCGGGTGGCCGGGCGCTGTGGAGACATCGCGGGCGTCCTTTTTCTTGTTGGTGGGCGCGGCTCTTGTGCCGTCACGTTACAATACCGACACAATCTGCCGCAATCTTAGGTCACGGGATTCGATCTGGGTCAAGAGGTCGAAATTGGGTTCTGGCCACCGCGCGCGTCCTTTTGTATAGAAAAGGTCTTTGATAGCGCTGACAAACAGCGCGCGGGACCGGAGAGATGACATGACCCAATGGAGCAAATCAAGCTGGCGCAGCAAACCGCGAGTCCAGATGCCCGATTATCCCGATCAGGCCGCATTGAACGCGGTCGAGGCACAACTTGCGCGGTATCCATTGTTGGTCTTTGGCGGTGAGGCCAGGCGGCTCAAGAAACTTCTTGGCGCGGCAAGCCGGGGCGAGGCCTTTCTCCTGCAGGGGGGCGATTGCGCCGAGAGCTTCGAGCAATTCAGTTCGGACGCCATTCGCGACACCTTCAAGGTGATGCTGCAGATGGCCGTTGTGCTGACCTATGGCGCCAAGGTGCCTGTGGTGAAGGTGGGCCGCATGGCAGGGCAATTCGCCAAGCCGCGCTCCGCCCCCACCGAGGTTGTGGGCGGCGTGGAACTGCCCAGCTACCGGGGCGATATCATCAACGAGCTGGAATTCACGCCCGAGGCGCGGATCCCCAACCCCGAGAAGATGCTGCGCGCCTACACCCAGGCGGCAGCGACGCTGAACCTGATCCGGGCTTTTTCGACCGGGGGTTATGCGGATGTCCACCAGGTTCACGGCTGGACACTGGGCTTTACCGACGGGGAGAAGGCGGCGAAATACCGCGAGATCGCGAACCGCATTTCCGACACGCTTGATTTCATGTCGGCGGCGGGCGTCACGGCGGATACCGCTCATACCCTGCAAACGGTTGAATATTATACAAGCCACGAATCCCTGCTGCTGGAGTATGAAGAGGCGCTGTGCCGTCAGGACAGCCTGACCGGCAAGTGGCTGGCAGGTTCGGGCCATATGATCTGGATCGGCGACCGCACCCGTCAGCCCGATGGCGCCCATGTGGAATTTGCACGGGGCGTGCAGAACCCGATTGGCCTGAAGTGCGGGCCAAGCATGACCACGGATGACCTGAAAAAGCTGATGGCCACGCTGAACCCCGAAAACGAGGCAGGGCGCCTGACCCTGATCGCGCGTTTCGGGGCAGGGTCGGTGGGCGACCACCTGCCAAAGCTGATCCGCGCAGTGGAACAGGAAGGGGCAAATGTGCTTTGGACCTGCGACCCGATGCACGGCAACACCATCAAGTCCTCGACCGGCTACAAGACACGGCCCTTCGACTCGGTGCTGCGCGAGGTGCGCGAGTTCTTTGACGTGCATGAGGCAGAAGGCACCGTTCCCGGTGGCGTGCATTTCGAGATGACCGGACAGGATGTCACGGAATGCACCGGCGGCGTGCGTGCGGTCAGCGACGAGGATCTGAGCGACCGCTACCACACCGCCTGCGATCCGCGCCTGAACGCCAGCCAGTCGCTGGAACTGGCCTTCCTGGTGGCAGAGGAACTAACGGCGCGCCGCGTTGCCCAGTCCGAAGCCGCCGCCATCTGATCGCGGCAGCGGCCCCGGGCCATGCTTTCAATGTGAACGCCGCCGGCCAATGGTCGGCGGCGTTTGTCGTCCGGGGTGTCAGATGAGAGGCAATGCGGGCTTTTGGTTACATTGCTGCTTCAACAGGGCAGGAATCAGACCCTGATTGTGAGAACTGCAGTGAAGGTCGGGTCCTCTTGAACCTCGGAGGCGAAGCGCAAGCCGGGCCAGCGCCTGCCCGGGGTGGGCGATGCTGACCTATGTTCATGCCACTTTATTTCTCAACCGTGATGAACCCCATCGAGGGATTACCCAGCCTCACCAAATCGCCTACCCGGGGCACGGGCAGGCGATGGCCCGGCGCCTGCGGCTTGTTCCGGGCCCGAGTGCCAGTGATCGACGGCTGCAATAGCCGCACAGCAACCATTCGTCAGCCTGTCGATGAAGGTTTTCTCCATGACTATGCCGGCTGTAGGTGTCGATCCTGACGGACCTGCTATGTCGAAAGCCCCGGATCATGGCTGTCGGCTTGCGCCGGGCCGGGCCGTCAGTCTTCTGATTTGACCAGCCGCAGGTAGGGGGGGCGCCTGTCCGTCGGCCTGACCTGCGCCGCAGATGGTGCCTCATAAGTGGCAACCGGTGCCGCAAAGCCCGGAACAGGCTCCGGCGTGGTTGGCCTCTGCCGATCCGGCTCAGGCGCGGGCCCGGCGTCCGAACCGGGCAACAGCAGGGCGAATTCCCGGTCCAGCACGTCGAAGCGCCGGGGGGCCAATCCGATCTTGCCCTTGAACACCAGACACCCCAACAGGCGGCTGACATCGCCCAGATCGCTTTTCAACGGCAGCAGGAGCATCCGTGCCTCCCCCTCCGGCCGGCCTTCCGAACCCGGTGATGTCAGGCGAAACCGGCTCGTACCGGGGGCCTGAAACACCTCTTCAAGGGTTTCCGAGATCAATTGCCGCGCGCCGGGGTTGAACAGGGCTGTCAGCGGCATGCCACGCACTTCCATGCCCATCAGGTCATTCAGATGGCTGCCCGCGATGCGCAACCGCGCGATGCCCGGCGCGACCCGTTCCACGATAAACGCGTTTTCAAGCGCGCCCTCGATCCCTCGCGGGTCGATTTCAGAGCGTTTCGGTACGATGCGCGCTCCGCGCAAGGCTTCCCAATAGGCTTCGACCTGCGCGATGGCAGCATAACCGGTTTCTGGATGATGGTCTGACATTTCAATGACATTCTGCGATTTATGGTCTGACTTGTCCATGCAACACCACCTTCGATTATTCGGCCGGGATCGCAACGGGGTACAGCGCCAGCCACAGCCTGTTCCCGTGACAGCGTCACGAGGTGTGCGTTCAACTCTATTCTAATTAGCCTGAATTGCCGGGCAGCGGGGGAAATTCTTAAGCATTGGTTAACACCGCGCCGGATGGGCTTGCCCCGCCGGGCCGTTTCGACCTATCCCGGTGCGGAACTCAAACTGCAAGGGCCGCCTTTCATGATCCATTCGATGACCGGTTTTGCCGCGCGTGCAGGCGCTGACGCGCCCTATTCCTGGGGCTGGGAGATTCGCGCAGTGAACGGCAAGGGGCTGGACCTGCGCCTGCGCGTGCCGGACTGGATCGAGGGGCTGGAGGCCGAACTGCGCAAGAAACTGGCTGCGGTGGCGGCGCGGGGCAATGTCACCTGCAATCTGCGCGTCACCCGGGAAGAGACCGCAGGCCGGCTGGAAGTCAACGAGGCCCAGCTTGAAACCGTGCTGGAAGCGTTGCACCGGATCGAAGCGCGGGCGATGGATGCGGGGATATCGCTGGCCCCGTCCAAGGCCACCGACATCGTGACCATGCGAGGTGTGCTTGAACAGGCCACGACGCAGGACGACACGGCACAGCTTTGCGCGGCATTGCTGACGGACGTGGACAAGGTGCTGGCCGATTTCGCCGCCATGCGCGCCAGCGAGGGCGCCGCCCTGGCCAGGGTGCTGGAAAACCAGCTGACCGAGGTCGAAAACCTGACTGCCGCGGCGGCAAAGCTGGCCGAGGGGCGCAAGGACGAGATGGCGCGGAACCTGCGGCAGAACCTGGCCCGCATTCTGGACAATGCCGATGGGGTGGATGAAAGCCGTCTGGCCCAGGAACTGGCGCTGATCGCGGTCAAATCCGACATCACCGAAGAAATCGACCGGCTGGGCGCGCATATCGCGGCGGCACGCGCGCTGCTGGCCGAGGGTGGCCCGGTGGGGCGCAAGCTGGATTTCCTGATGCAGGAGTTCAACCGCGAAACCAATACCCTCTGCGCCAAGGCGCAGCATACGGAGCTGACCCGCGTCGGCCTGTCGCTGAAGGCCGTGATCGACCAGATGCGCGAACAAGTACAGAATGTGGAGTAGACCATGACCCAGCAGCCAGAAAGGCGCGGACTTCTTGTTATTCTCAGCTCACCGTCCGGGGCAGGTAAATCCACGCTGGCCCGGCGGTTGATGGCCTGGGATGCCTCGCTGAAGTTCTCTGTTTCCGCTACCACGCGGGTCCCGCGCAAGGGCGAGGTCGAGGGCAAGGATTATTTCTTTGTCTCGGAGGAGAACTTTCGAAAGTGGGTCAAAGAGGGCGAGTTGCTGGAACACGCCCATGTCTTCGGAAACAACTACGGCTCTCCCCGGGGGCCTGTTCAGGAAGCCATCGAAGCGGGCCGGGACGTGCTTTTTGACATCGACTGGCAAGGCGCCCAGCAAATTCAGAAATCGGCACTTGGCTCGCACACGCTTTCCATTTTCATCCTGCCACCCTCCATTCTGGAACTGCGCCGCAGGCTGATCAGCCGGGGGCAGGACACCGAAGAAACCATTGCCAAACGGATGCGGAAAAGCTGGGATGAGATCAGCCATTGGGACGGCTATGATTATGTGATCGTGAACGACGACCTCACGGAAACCGAAGAAAAGCTGAAAACCATCATCCGTGCCGAACGCATGCGGGTGGCGCAGCAGCCGCGGTTGCTGGATCATGTGCGCAAACTGCAAACCGAATTCGAGGATCTGACATGACGCTCTATGCACTTGGCGACAAGACCCCCAAAGTCCACGGCAATGCCTGGGTGGCACCGGATGCGAATGTGATCGGCAATGTGGTGCTGGAAGACGAAAGCTCGGTCTGGTTTGGTTCCACTTTGCGCGGTGACAACGAGGTGATCCATGTGGGCCGGCGATCGAACGTGCAGGAAAACTGCGTGTTCCACACCGACATGGGCTATCCGCTGACCATTGGTGAAAATTGCACCATTGGTCACAAGGTCATGCTGCATGGCTGCACCATCGGGGACAATACGCTGATCGGCATGGGGGCCACGATCCTCAATGGCGCAAGGATCGGGCGCAACTGCCTGATCGGTGCGGGCGCGCTGATCACCGAAGGCAAGGAGATCCCTGACGGTTCGCTGGTCATGGGCGCACCGGGCAAGGTGGTGCGCCAGCTGGATGACGAGGCGATCGCGAAACTGACCGCCAGCGCAAGGCATTATGCCGAAAACGCCGCCCGGTTTGCCAAAGACCTCACAGCGCTCTGATGCGATGACCGAAGCACCGCTGCTGCCTGACCTGATCGCCGCCCTGCCATTGCCGACCCTGGTCATCGACCGGGCAGAGCGGATTGCGGCGGTGAACCCGGCGGCCAAGGCGCTGGTCGGGGCGCATACGGTGGGCCGCCACTTTGTGACCGTGCTGCGCCAGCCCTCGCTGGTGGATGCGGTGGAGCGTTGCATCGAGGACGGGAAGGGGCGGCACGCGCAATTCCTGGTCGACGAGGCGGGCAAGGATGTGACCTATGAAGTCACGCTCAACCCGGTCCAGGGTGCCGGGCTGCTGATGGTCAGCTTTCAGGACATCACCCCGCAGGCGCAGGCCGGGCAGATGCGGCGCGACTTCGTGGCCAACGTCAGCCACGAGCTGCGCACGCCGCTGACCTCGCTGATGGGGTTCATCGAGACACTCAGCGGCCCGGCGCGCGACGATGCGGCGGCGCGGGACCGGTTTCTGGCGATCATGCAGACCGAAGCGGGGCGCATGAACCGTCTGGTGGGCGATCTGTTGTCCCTGAGCCGGGTGGAAGCCGAGGAACGGGTGCGCCCGACCAGGCAGATCAACCTGGCCGAGGTGCTGCAGACCGCGCTGCGCAACCTCAATCCGCTGGCCGTCGAAGCGGGGGTGACCCTGCGCCCCGACTTCGGGGCGGAGGCGATCCCGATTCTGGGCGACGCGGACCAGATGTTGCAGGTCTTTACCAACCTGATCGAAAACGCGATCAAATACGGGGGCGACGACCGACCGGTCGAGATCACCGCAGAAACCAGCCTGCGTGACCCGGCGTTGCGCGGGCCATCGGTGCGCATCACGGTCAGCGACCATGGGCCCGGCATCCCGTCGCATCACATTCCGCGCCTGACCGAACGATTCTACCGCGCCGACAACCACCGCAGCCGTGCCCTGGGCGGCACCGGGCTGGGCCTCGCAATTGTGAAACATATTCTCAACCGGCACCGGGGGCGGCTGAAAATCACCTCCGAAGAGGGGCAGGGCGCGTCATTCTGCGTTATCCTGCCCCGAGATGTAGTGGTGAGCGACGGCTGAACGCCAATATACCACTTCTTTTTCCAAATTCTTCCTGTGTCATAAAACCGTAACAAAACCTTCACAAAAGGTATAAGCGCGCCACCTAAACGGGCCGGGAGACCACCCATGGGGGAGGTCGTAGAATGTATGAAAACAGGAGACATCATGTCACTGACAAAACTCACCACATCCGCACTGGCCATCGCCGCGCTTTCCGCTTCGGCTGCCGCTGCGCGTGACAACGTCCAGGTTGCGGGTTCGTCCACCGTGCTGCCCTATGCTTCGATCGTGGCAGAAGCCTTTGGCGAGAACACCGACTTCCCGACACCGGTCATCGAATCGGGCGGCTCCTCTGCCGGTCTGAAACGGTTCTGCGAAGGTGTGGGCGAAAACACCATCGACGTGGCAAACGCCTCCCGCGCAATCCGCGAAAAGGAAATCAAGGCCTGCGCCGAGAATGGTGTCACCGACATCATGGAAGTGCGCATCGGCTATGACGGCATCGTGTTTGCCTCGCAGATCAGCGGCCCGGCCTTCGAAGCCTTCGAGCCTGCCGACATCTTCAACGCCATCGGCGCGAAGGTCCTGAAAGACGGCGCAATCGTCGACAACGATTACAGCAGCTGGGCCGAGTTCAACAGCGACCTGCCCGATGCAGAAATCGCAATGTTCATCCCCGGCACCAAGCACGGCACACGCGAAGTCTTTGAAGACAAGGTGCTGCTGAAAGGCTGCGAAGACACCGGCGCAATGCAGGCCATGCTGGATGGCGGCATGAGCGAAGACGACGCCGAAGACGCCTGCCTGGACGTGCGTCAGGACGGCCGTTCGGTCGACATCGACGGTGACTATACTGAGACACTGGCCCGTATCGACGCCAACACCAATGGCATCGGCGTGTTCGGCCTGGCCTTCTACGAGAACAACCAGGACAAGCTGAAAGTGGCGACCATGGGCGGCGTGGCCCCCTCGACCGAAACCATCGCTTCGGGTGATTACCCGGTGTCCCGCCCGCTGTTCTTCTACGTCAAGAAGGCACATATCGGCGTGATCCCCGGCCTTAAGGAATATGCACAGTTCTTCATCTCCGACGAACTGGCAGGTCCTTCCGGCCCGCTGGCCAACTATGGCCTGGTGTCCGACCCGCAGCTGTCCGACACGCAAAAATCCGTCAATGAAGAAGCGACAATGGGCTCCGGCTCCTGAGCCTGTCGCTGACCTTACGTAGCCGGGGGCGGCCTGACGCCGCCCCCGCGCAGTTTCGATAAAGAAATTCCACCCACAGGCGGGGCACGACATGCCGATACTCTGGCTCTTTCTCATCGTTTCAGGCATCGCCATCGCCGGATATTACCTCGGGCTGACGCGGGTGATGCGCAGCGCGGGCGGTGACCGGCGTCACATGCATTCGCTGCCTTCCTACTACGGGGGCAATGTGGCGATCAAAGCCGCCGTTCCCGCCCTTCTTCTGATGCTGGTCTGGCTGCTGGTGCAGCCGATGATCGTGAACAATTCCGTCTCTGCCCTGATCCCGGACAGCGCCATAGCCGACAGTTCTTCGCGCGGGCTGGTCCTGTCAGAGGTGCGCCGCGCGGCTGACGGCATGGACCGAGCGCTGGCCCAGGGCACCATGGATGCCAATATGGCAAATGACCCGCAGGCCGACCCGGATGAGGTCACCAGCCGCCTGCAGGACGCGGGCGCCATCGTGACATCGCAGATCACCCAGCCGGTTCTGAACGCCGCGCAAAGCTACCGGATGCAGAACCAGCGCGGCAACCAGTTCATGAGCGGTGTTGTCATTGTCCTGGCACTGCTGGGCGCGCTATGGGGCCTGCGCGGTGCTCAGGCCGATTTCCGGGCGCGCAACGTGGTTGAAGCGGCGGTAAAGATGCTGCTGATCGGTGCCGCCTCCATCGCGATCCTGACGACACTGGGCATCGTGCTGTCGCTGGTTTTCAACACCATCGAATTCTTCCGCCTTTACCCCGCCAGCGACTTCTTTTTCGGCACCAACTGGGCGCCAAGCTTTTCGGGCAGGGGGGGCAGTTCCGACCTGGGTGTGCTGCCGCTGCTCTGGGGCACCTTCTATATCTCGCTGGTGGCGCTGGCGGTGGCGATCCCCATCGGGTTGTTCGCGGCGGTCTACCTGTCGGAATATGCCAGCAACTCGGTGCGCTCCGTCGCCAAGCCGCTGCTGGAGGTGCTGGCCGGTATTCCAACCATCGTCTACGGGCTTTTCGCGCTGCTGACGGTTGGTCCGCTGCTGGTCTCGGTCTTTGGCCGCGACGGGCTGGGCATCATGCAGGCGGGCACCGCCGTGATCACCGCCGGTCTGGTCATGGGCGTGATGCTGATCCCCTTTGTCAGCTCGCTGTCCGACGACATCATCAATGCCGTGCCGCAGGCGATGCGCGATGGCTCATATGGCCTTGGGGCGACCAAGTCGGAAACCATCCGCCAGGTGGTCCTGCCCGCTGCCTTGCCCGGCATCGTCGGTGCGATCCTGCTGGCAGCCTCACGTGCCATCGGCGAAACCATGATCGTGGTGCTGGGGGCAGGGGCCGCCGCACGGTTATCCCTGAACCCCTTCGACGCGATGACCACCGTCACCGCCAAGATTGTCAGCCAGCTTACCGGGGATGCGGATTTCGCCAGCCCCGAGGCGCTGGTGGCCTTTGCGCTGGGGATGACATTGTTTGTCATCACCCTCGCCCTCAATGTTTTCGCGCTCTACATCGTGCGCAAGTACCGGGAGCAATATGACTGATGTCTGATGCAAGCCTCAGCAGCGGCGCTGCACCCAAACCGCGCGGAAAGTCCCTGCTGGTGCAGGATGCGCGTACCCGCAAACGCAACGCAGCCGAAAAACGGTTCCGGGCCTATGGCATGACCGCCATCCTGATCGGGCTGTTCTTTCTGGTGGTCCTCGCGGTTTCAATCATCCGTTCCGGCGTGCCGGCCTTTACCCAGACGGTTGTGGATGTGGACTTTACCCTGACGCAGGAACAATTCACCGCAGCCGAAGGGGAATTGTTCAAGACCAAGGCCTATGAGGGGCTGCTGATCGAACAGATCCGCGACACCCTGGAGGCGCGCGGCCTTGAGGTGGCGTTCGACGCGGGCGCGATTGAACGCCTGCTGGGCAAGCCCGGCGGCACCCTGCGCGAACATTACCGCGCAAACGAACAGGATCTGGGCAGCCCGGTGAACTTCAAGCTGGCGGCAGCATCAAGGGTCGACGGCTATCTGACCGGCCGCGTCACCCGTGAAGCGCTGCAGGACAGCCGTTTCATGCAGGCCTCCGACCTGGACCTGATCGACGCGCTGGTCAGTGCCGATATCATCACCCGTGCCTTCAACTGGAACTTCATCACCGGAGCGGATTCAGGCGTGGACAACCCCGGCGGTGCCGGCATCGGCGCCTCGGTCATCGGCTCCTTCTTCATGATGCTGGTGGTGCTGGCGCTGTCGCTGCCGATCGGTGTCGCGGCTTCCATCTATCTTGAGGAATTCGCGCCGCAGAACCGGTTCACCGATCTGATCGAAGTCAATATCTCGAACCTCGCGGCGGTGCCTTCCATCGTCTTTGGTATCCTTGGTCTGGCGGTCTTTATCCAGTTCATGCATCTGCCGCAGTCGGCACCGCTGGTGGGTGGTCTGGTGCTGACGCTGATGACACTGCCGACCATCATCATCTCCACCCGCGCCTCGCTGAAATCCGTGCCGCCCTCGATCCGGGACGCGGCGCTGGGGGTCGGGGCCTCAAAGATGCAGGCGGTGTTTCACCACGTGCTGCCCCTGGCCATGCCGGGCATCCTGACGGGCACCATCATCGGCCTGGCGCAGGCCCTGGGAGAGACGGCACCGCTGCTGCTGATCGGCATGGTCGGCTTTGTCGCGCGGGGCTATCCCGATGGCGTGCTGGCCGGTTTCACCGAGCCGAACTCGGCCATGCCCGCGCAGATCTACACCTGGGCCGCCCGTGCGGACGCCAGTTTTTACGAGAAAGCATGGGGCGGGATCATCATTCTTTTGATATTCCTGCTGACCATGAACATCATCGCCATCATCCTGCGCCGCCGTTTCGAGCGCCGCTGGTAAGGAGACAGTCCGATGAAAGACAATCATATTGCGGAGAATGAAGTGGCCACCAAGAACATCAAAATCGCGGCCCGGGACGTGCAGGTCTATTATGGCGACACCCATGCGATCAAGGACGTCAACGTCGAGATCGAGGACAAGACCGTCACCGCCTTCATCGGGCCGTCGGGCTGCGGCAAATCGACATTCCTGCGCTGCATCAACCGGATGAACGACACCATCGATGTCTGCCGCGTGGTCGGCGACATCCTGATCGACGGCGAGGACATCTATGACCGCAAGGTGGACCCGGTGCAGCTGCGCGCCAAGGTCGGCATGGTGTTCCAGAAACCCAACCCCTTTCCCAAGTCGATCTACGACAATGTGGCCTATGGGCCGCGCATCCACGGGCTGGCCCGCAACAAGGCCGAACTGGACGACATTGTGGAACGCGCCCTGCGCCGCGGTGCGATCTGGAACGAGGTCAAGGACCGGCTCGATGCGCCGGGCACCGGCCTGTCGGGCGGCCAGCAACAGCGCCTGTGCATCGCACGCGCCGTGGCCACGGAACCCGAAGTGCTGCTGATGGATGAACCCTGTTCGGCGCTGGACCCGATTGCAACCGCACAGGTCGAAGAGCTGATCGACGAGCTGCGCCAGAACTATTCGGTGGTGATCGTCACCCACTCCATGCAGCAGGCCGCCCGCGTCAGCCAGAAGACGGCCTTTTTCCATCTGGGCAACCTTGTGGAATTTGGCGAGACCGACAAGATCTTCACCGCCCCCGAAGACCCGCGCACCGAAAGCTACATCACAGGCCGGATTGGATAATATCATGCAAGATCAACACATTGCGTCAGCCTTTGATCGCGATCTGGAGGCGGTTCAGGCCCAGATCATGAAGATGGGCGGATTGGTTGAAGATGCCATCCGCAACGGGGCCTTGTCCCTTGAAAGCCGGGACGAGGAACTGGCCGAAAAGGTCAGGGCAGGGGACAAGGTTATCGACAACCTTGAAATCATGATCAACGAAAGCGCCGCCCGGGTCATCGCCCTGCGCGCGCCCACCGCGATTGACCTGCGTCTGATCCTGAGCGTGATCAAGATCAGCGCAAACCTTGAGCGGATTGGCGATTACGCGAACAACATGGCAAAACGCACCGGCGTGCTGTCGCAGATTGCCCCGGTCAACGACAGCGCCGGTGCCATCCGCCGGATGGCGCGCACGGTCGAAGCCATGCTCAAGGACGCCCTGGACGCCTATATCCAGCGCGACGCCGAACTGGCGGCCGACATCATCGAGCGTGACCAGGAAGTGGATCAGATGTACAATGCGCTGTTCCGCGAATTCCTGACCTTCATGATGGAAGATCCGCGCAACATCACGGCCTGTATGCACCTGCATTTCATTGCCAAGAACGTCGAACGCATGGGTGATCTGGTCACCTCCATCGCCGAGCAGGTGATCTATCTGGTCACCGGCCAGCACCCCGATGAAGACCGGCCCAAGGCCGACCACACATCCATGCCAGCCGGGAGTTGAAGATGTCCGTGACCCAACCCCAGGTTCTGCTGGTCGAAGACGAACCGGCGCAGCGCGAGGTCCTGGCCTATAACCTGGAAAGCGAAGGTTTTGCCGTGCGCCGTGCCGAGAACGGCGAAGAAGCGCTGCTGATGGTGTCAGAGGCGCGTCCGGACCTGGTGATCCTCGACTGGATGATGCCGCTGATGAGCGGCATCGAAGTCTGTCGCCAGCTCAAGACCCGGGACGAGACCCGCGACATTCCGATCATCATGCTGTCGGCACGCTCCGAAGAAGTCGACGCGGTGCGCGGGCTTGAAACCGGGGCGGATGATTATGTCGTGAAACCCTATGCGCTGCGCGAGTTGATGGCGCGCGTGCGCAACCAGCTGCGCCGGTCACGGCCGGCAGCCAGCGGTGCCGAGCTGACCTTTGACGACATCCGCCTTGATCCGGAACGCCACCGCGTGAACCGCGCCGAAAAGGAACTGAAGCTGGGGCCGACCGAATACCGGCTGCTGGTGACCTTGCTGGAAAAACCCGGCCGCGTGTTCAGCCGCGATCAGCTGCTTGACCATGTCTGGGGGCGCGACATCTATGTCGACACACGCACGGTGGATGTTCACATCGCAAGACTGCGCAAGGCACTGACGGTCCACGGCGGGCAAGACCCGATCAGAACCGTACGCGGCGCAGGTTACGCGCTGGGCTGAGCCGCTGTTTTCAGCGGCCAGTTGCGCGCAAAGGCATGTTTTGCGGCCTCAGGGGTAATCATTTATTTACATAATACTGATTATAGGATTTACGGACACCGTTAAAGGACCGTCAGAAGCTATCTGTTCGATCCCATCCTGACCTCTCCGCTTGTTGAATGCTGGACTTTTTGACGCTTCCATCGTTAATAATGCACATCTCATCAAGGGTTTGTGTATGCCGTCTGTCCTGATCCTCAATGGTCCGAACCTGAACCTGCTGGGCACACGCCAGCCGGACGTCTACGGCGCGACGACCCTGGCCGACATCGAGAAGATCTGTGCCGATGCGGCAGCGGCACTGGGGCTTGAGGTCGCCTTCCTGCAAAGCAACCATGAAGGCGCGCTGCTGGACGCGATCCATGCCGCCAAGGGCGTTCATGGCGGCATCGTGCTGAATGCCGGTGCATATACCCATACCTCTGTCGCGCTGATGGATGCCATCGCCTCTGTCGAATTGCCGGTTGTGGAGGTTCACCTGAGCAACATCCACGCCCGCGAGACATTCCGCCATCATTCCTACATCGCGCCCGTGGCGATCGGACAGATCTGCGGCTTTGGCGCCAAGGGCTATCTGATGGCACTGGACGCACTTTCAGAAAGGCTTGTAACATCATGAGTTTACGAGAGTATCTTCATGCCGTTGCCCGCTGCCCGAGCCTTGAGGAGCTTTGGGATCTGCACACCAGCAAGATGGACAGCTACGGTTTCGACCGGCTGATCTATGGCTTTACACGCTACCGCACCTCGACATCCCTGGGCGACCCGGAAGATTTTGTCATCCTGACGAACCACAGCCGCGCCTATACCGATGAATTCCTTGGCGGTGGCCTCTATTTCCACGCGCCCATGGTGCATTGGGCGCTCAAGCATGAAGGTGCCTGCAGCTGGACCGTCCTGCACGACATGGCGCGCGAACGGGCCATGACCCCGGCAGAGGAACGTGTGATCGAGTTCAACCGCCGCATGAACGTCACGGCGGGCTATACCGTCAGCTTCAAGTCGATCTCGGCCCGCTCCAAGGGGGCCATCGCCCTGACCGCGAAACCGGGCATCTCGCAGGATGAGGTTGATGCGCTTTGGGCCCAGCATGGCAATGACATCAAGCTGATGAACGAAATCGCCCATCTGAAGATCCTGACCCTGCCCTACCACTCGCAGCGCCGCGCCCTGACACCGCGCCAGCGCGAGGCGCTGGAATGGGTCGGTGACGGCAAGACCATGCAGGACATCGCGGTGATCATGGGGCTGACATCGGCCACCGTGGAAAAACACCTCAGACTGGCCCGCGAGGCGCTGGCGGTGGATACGACGGCCCAGGCCGTGCTCAAGGCGTCATTTTCGAACCAAATGTTTGTTCTGGACGCATAGATTCTGACGAATCTGACGCGTCGCGTGAAATATTCCCCTTGATTTGACCACAAGGTAAGGAATCCCTGACTGGCTCAAAGCCACGAGTTGACCCAGAGTAACATTGTTCCTGGCAAACGGTTTGACCGCAGGGACAAGGCCTGTAAACCCTTGTTATAACAAGGCTCTTTGCAGGTGCCGGTTACAGTCGGGCGTATTCTTCCGCCCGGCTGTCCGGGGTCATAACGCCCTTGCTCCTCCCCGAGCGTTCCGTTACCGGGCGTTGGGCGGACCTTGAACATCAAGGTCCGCCCGCTTTCCCTCAGCAGCTCCGCCAAGCTCCCGTGCCGATGCAAAAAGGGCGGCACCCTGCGGCACCGCCCTTTTCAATTCCGATCGCTTCGCCGTCCATCTCAGGACGCGGTGCTTAGCCTTTGGCGGCCTTGGCCACTTCGGCGGCAAAGTCTTCCTTGACCACTTCGATGCCTTCGCCCACTTCGAGACGCACGAAACCGGTGATGGTGGCGCCAACTTCCTTGGCAGCGTCGCCCACGGTCAGATCCGGGTTCACGACAAAGGACTGGTTCAGCAGTGTGACTTCGGACATGTACTTTTTCATCCGGCCCACGATCATCTTTTCGATGACCTGCTCGGGCTTGCCGCTTTCGCGCGCAATGTCCATCTGAACCTGCTTTTCCTTCTCGACCACGGCCGGGTCCAGATCGTCTTCGGACAGGGACGCGGGGTTCACCGCCGCGATGTGCATCGCAACCTGCTTGCCGAACGCATCGTCGCCGCCGGTCATCGCGACCAGAACGCCGATCTTGCCCATGCCGGGTGCTGCCGCGTTGTGGACATAGGAAACCACGGTTTCGCCGTCCACGGTCGCCATGCGGCGCACGGACATGTTTTCACCGATCACGGCAACCGCGTCTGTCACGGTCTGCTCGACGGTCTTGCCGCCCATATCCGCCGCTTTCAGCGCGTCGACATCGGAAACGGAAACGGCGACATCGGCGATGCCCGCGACCATTTTCTGGAAATCCGCGTTCTTGCCGACGAAATCGGTTTCGGAGTTCACTTCAACCGCGACGCCATGGCCACCCTCGACCTTGACCGCAACCAGACCTTCGGCGGCGGTACGGCCCGATTTCTTGGCGGCTTTCGCCAGACCCTTGGTGCGCAGCCAGTCAACGGCGGCTTCCATGTCGCCGTCGTTCTCCGTCAGTGCCTTCTTGGCGTCCATCATGCCTGCGCCGGTGCTGTCGCGCAGTTCTTTTACCATAGATGCTGTGATTGCCATCTTTGGGTGCTCCTAATTTCTATCAAACGATTGGGGCAGGTTTCCCCTGCCCCATATGTCAGGCGTATGTCAGTCTCGTGACAATGCTCAGCCTTCGGCTTTCTCAGCGGCCTTGGCTTTGGTTTCCTGCTTGGATTCCAGATCCAGCGGCGCGTCCTTGGCCATTGCGTCATCCGACACGGTCTCGGAGGAGGCATTGCCGACCTCGACACCGGTGCTTCCCTCGGTCAACGCTTCTTCGGCCGGGGCTTCTTCCATGGCGCCGATGTCGACACCTGCGGCACCCAGCTGGGCCGACATGCCGTCAAGTGCCGCGCGCGATGCCAGATCGCAATAAAGCGCGATGGCACGGGCCGCATCGTCGTTGCCGGGGATGATATAGTCGATCCCGTCGGGCGAGCAGTTGGTGTCAACCACGGCCACAACCGGGATGCCCAGCTTGTTGGCTTCGGCAACCGCCAGCGCTTCTTTCTTGACGTCGATGACAAAGATCAGGTCAGGGCGACCGCCCATTTCGCGGATACCGCCAAGCGAGGCTTCAAGCTTGGCCTGATCGCGTTCCATGCCCAGGCGCTCTTTCTTGGTCAGACCTTCAAAGCCACGCTCGGATTGCTCGTCGATGGACTTCAGACGGTTGATCGACTGGGACACGGTCTGCCAGTTGGTCAGCGTGCCGCCCAGCCAGCGGTGGTTCATGTAGTATTGCGCGCATTTCTCTGCCGCTTCCGCGACAGGCTGCTGCGCCTGACGCTTGGTGCCGACGAAAAGAACGCTGCCGCCCTTGGCGACGGTATCGCGGATCGCCTGCAGCGCCTGGTCCAGCATCGGAACAGTCTGCGTCAGGTCCATGATGTGGATGCCGTTGCGCGCGCCATAGATGAAGGGACCCATGCGGGGGTTCCAGCGCTGCGTCTGGTGGCCGAAGTGTACGCCTGCTTCAAGCAATTGGCGCATGGAGAACTCAGGAAGAGCCATGTCTTTATACCTTTCCGGTTTAGCCTCGTCGGGGGTATGACAGCACATGCTGACAACCGGCGGACGCTTGAGGATGTCTCCCCCAAGGGCCCAACCCCGACTGCGGGATTAAGTGGCCGTGCTATAGGCCAGCAGCGCGTGCTGTGCAAGGGATAAACTCTATGTCATCGGCATGGACAGGCCATGTGCTTTACCGCAAACTCAAATCAAAAAATCAAGGGAGTATCCAATGTTGAAATCCACCGCGCTGCTGGCAATTTTCGCCCTGGCCGCACCCGGCTTTGCCCAGACGCTGACCCTGACACCCGCGTCTCCGCAACCTGCCGACGGGTCCCTGAAACAGGGGCTGGCTGTTGGTTATGCCTATTACAGCGTCCGGTCGCTGGACGAGGCAAGGGGCAAGCTGGACCATGCCAAGGCCGGGCCGCCGCTGGCCGGGTTTTCCTATCTCGATACCGATCCGGGCGACAACGCCCTGACATCAACCAGCGCCGAAAAGGTGCTGGCCGCCATCCAGGGCTATATCCGGTTTGACGCCCCCGGCACCTATGACATCGAATTCATCAGCAACGACGGGCTGCAGGCCAGCATCGGCGGACAGCAGGTGGCCCTCTTTGACGGTGTGCATGGCTGCGAATCCGCTGGCGTGACCTCGGTCGCGGTGCCGCAGGCCGGCTGGTACGAGGTCGAGGCCACCTATTTCCAGCGCAAGGGCTCTGCCTGCCTGCTGATGGACTGGGGCCAGTCGGGCAATATGGAACCGGTGCCGGACAGCGCCTTCGCCCACAAGTAATTCACCAGTGGCAATGCGGTATCAGCCGCGGCCCAGAAGCGCTTGATGGCCCGCGCGCACTGCCTGTTCACAGGCCAGGGCAAGCGCCTTGCGGTCCGGCACCTCGCTGACGCGCAGCGCCGGGTGAAACACCACCTGCACCCTGCCCTGTTTTGCGGGCGCCAGGGTGTGGATCAGATGGGTCCCGAATTCCATGTCGCCCCACCAGCCGTAGAACCGCGCATCGGTGCCCTGTGGCGCATGATAGACCACGCTCACCGGCTGCACCTGGATCTGATCGCGCAATTCCGGTGCGAAAAAGCTCTGGAACAGCGTGGTCTTGAACGGCAGCACCTGTCTGCCATCGGTGCTGGTGCCCTCGGGAAAGAACAGCAGCTTGTGACCCGCCAGCAGGCGTTTTTGGAACAGCACGGTCTGTTCGCGTGCCCGTGCCGGATTGCGTTCGATGAAAACGGTCCCGGTGGCGCGCGCCAGCCAGCCGATGCCGGGCCAGCCCTCCACCTCTGACTTGGACACGAAATAGACCCGTTTGGCCGCATTCAGCACAAAGATGTCCAGCCAGGAGGCATGGTTGCACACCACCGCCCCGCGCCCCGTCATCGGGTGTCCCGAGACCTCGTGACGCAATCCGATGATGCGCAGCGACATGCGACAGACCCATTGGGTCACATGGGGGGTCACGGGCCGGTTCGCCCCGCAGACCGGCCGCTCCACCGCACGCAGGATCAGTTTGATCAGCAAGCCGCCGAAAACCACCACGATCAGGGCGATGACCCGCAGCACCACCCGAATCCAGCCCGATATCGTGATCCGGGGATAGGCCGGCGGCACACCGCTGTCCCAGGCGGTTGTCATGCGCCGGTGGCCCCATAGATGCGGGCCTGCCGGGTGTTGATCTGGGTGGTGTCCATGATCAGGCAGACATCGACCGTGTTGAAGGCATGATCCACATACGCCCCCTCGCCCACACATCCGCCCAGCCGCAGATACGCCTTGATCAGACTGGGAATCTGGCGCATCGCCGCCTTGCGATCAAGTTGAGCTTCATCCAGCAGGTTCATGCTTTGAAAGGATTTCTCCAGCGCGCGGACCCGCAGTTCCGGCGGTGCCAGATGGCGTTCATGCAGCAGGCTCAGCGGTGCGGCCAGCCGGTCCATATCGGTGCCATGAAAGCTGGCCACCCCGAACAGGATCTCGACCCCGTTCGCCTTGACGTATTGCGCAAGAGCGGACCACAACACATGCATCCCGACCCCGCCACGATAATCAGGATGCAGGCAGGAACGCCCCAATTCCAACAGGTTACGGCCCGAAGCTAACAAAGGCGACAGATCGTATTCCGCAGCCGAATAGAACCCCCCGGCCTCGACCGCCTTTTCCGCCCGCATCAGGCGATAGACGCCCACCACCTTGTCCGAGCGGATGTCCGTCAACAGCAGGTGTTCAAAGAACGGGTCCAGGTGATCGCGCTCAAGCTTCTCATCATGATCGACCAGCGGGCCGCTGCCGCCCAGCTCGGTGACAAAGACATCATAGCGCAGGCGCTGTGCCGCATGCAGATCTGCAGGCGTTTTCGCAAGACTGACCGAAAAATCCGCCGCATGTGCCTGAGCCATCTGCCTGCCGTCGCTGTTGAAATACCCTGGCCGTCTGATAGGCAATGCGCAGGCCAAGCGCAATCCTTGTGCCCTTGCAGCAAATGCATCATCATTAACTTGTGGTTGCAGGACTTGTTATCTGTTCCCGCGTTAACCTTTTGAAAAGGATCATGGGTCATCAAAGACCGGCATCAACCCGACCCGAAAGCTGTCTATGACGATTTTGCCCACATCCCTGAAATTTACCGTCACTTTGCCGCCGATGTTGCTTTGCACCTGTCCGATCCCCCAATCGGGCCGCTCGGGATGGGTCACCAGCATGCCGGGGGTCAGAATGGCATTCAGATCGTCCATGGTTCTGCCCCTTTCGGAAAGGCTGTCATGATGTCCGACACGCATTTTGATCTTGTCGCATTGATCGGCAGCCGGATCTGCCATGATCTGATATCGCCTATCGGCGCGATCAACAACGGGCTGGAACTGCTTCAGATGGCGGGCAGCGCCACCTCGGGCCCGGAAATGTCCCTGATCGGTGAAAGTGTCGGCAATGCCTCTGCCCGGATAAGGTATTTCCGGGTCTGCTTTGGCGTGGCGGGCGATCAGCTGATGGGCCCTTCGGAAATCACCTCGATCCTGCGGGATCTTTACGGCGCAACCCGGCTGAGCGTGGAATGGCAACCCGATCAGGCACAGGCCCGCGCCGCGGTGCAGCTGGCCTTTCTCGCGATCCTCTGCCTGGAAAGCGCCCTGCCCTATGGCGGCCATGTCACGGTCGCGCAGGATCAGGGGAACTGGACACTGACAGCCCTGGCCGACAAGCTGAAGGTCGATCCGGCGCTTTGGTCATTGCTTGCCCCGGGCAACGCACGCAACGGCCTGCAGCCCGCACATGTGCAATTCGCGCTGCTGCCCCTGATTGCTGCCGACGCGGGGCGGCAGGTGGCGCATCAGGTGACCGACACCAGGCTGACCATCAGTTTTTAAATCGTCATGCGAAAAACCTGGCTAACGTAACGCTGCCTGAAATCGAAGATTTCAACGCGTTACGTAATGCCTGAAGGTTCTGGAATTTCGTCAGACGCGATAGGCAGAGCCGCCCGAAACGCCTTAGCTTCGCACGGTCCCGTCGCCGGTGACGATATATTTGAACGAGGTCAGCTGCGCCGCGCCCACCGGGCCGCGCGCATGCATCTTGCCGGTTGCAATGCCAATCTCGGCCCCCATGCCGAATTCGCCGCCATCCGCAAACTGGGTGGAGGCGTTATGCATCAGGATCGCTGAATCGAGCCGCTCCATAAAGGTCTGAACCGCCGCCGCATCCTCGGTCACGATGCAATCGGTGTGGTTCGACCCATAGCTGCGGATATGGGCGATGGCGTCCTGCACGTCATCCACCACGCGGGCGGCCATGATCATGTCCAGGTATTCACGGCCCCAGTCGTCTTCCTGTGCAGCGATGGTGCCCGGGATCCTGGCCAGTGCCGCATCCACACGCATCTCCACCCCGGCATCCACAAGGGCGCGGACGATGCCCTGGCCGATGGTGTCGGCGACATCTCGGTGGATCAGCAGGCATTCGGCAGCGCCGCAGATGCCCGTGCGCCGCGTCTTGGCGTTCAGGACAATGCGCAGCGCCTTCTCCGGATCCGCCGCCGCGTCGATGTAGATATGCACGATCCCTTCAAGGTGGGAGAAAACGGGCACACGCGCCTCGCGCTGGACCAGCCCCACCAGCCCCTTGCCGCCACGGGGCACGATGACGTCGATGGTGTCGGTCATGGTCAACATCTCGGACACCGCCGCGCGGTCGCGGGTCGGCACCAGTTGCACCGCATCTTCGGGCAGTCCCGCCGCGCGCAGCCCTTCCTGCAGGCAGGCATGGATGGCGCGGGCGGAATGAAAGCTCTCCGAGCCGCCGCGCAGGATCACCGCATTCCCGGCCTTGAGGCAGAGCGCACCGGCATCCGCCGTCACATTGGGCCGGCTTTCATAGATCACGCCGATGACACCCAAAGGTGTCCGCACCCGTTTGATATGCAGGCCAGAGGGCTGATCCCACTCCGCAAGGGTCTCTCCCACGGGGTCGTCCTGTGCGGCAACGCTGCGCAGCCCCGCCACCATGCCCTGAATGCGGGGCTCATCCAGCATCAGCCGGTCCAGCATCGCCTCTGACAGGCCCTTTTCCCGGCCATAGTCCATATCCCGGGCATTGGCCGCCAGAATCTCCGCCCGCGCGGCCCAGACCGCATCCGCAGCGGCATTCAGCGCGCTTTGCTTGGCCGCGGACGGGGTCGAGGCCAGCTCTGCCGCCGCCGCCTTGGCCCGCTTGCCGATATCCGCCATCAATTCAGAGATGTTTTCCATATCTTTCATGGTCTTACGCCCATACCCTAAAGTAACGCACCATCACAGTGCCATATCGTCACGATGAATCAAAGCAGCCCGACCGGGATAGCCCAGAATTTCCTCGATCTTTGCGCTTTGATGTCCCTTGATCTGTGCCGCCTCAAGCGCCGAATAGCGCGTCAGACCGGTGCCGATGCTATGGCCCCGTGAATCCAGCATCGAAATGCTGTCCCCCCGCTCGAATGTGCCGGTCACCCCCGTGATGCCGGCAGGCAGCAGGGATTTGCCGCGTGACATTGCCGCCACCGCACCCGCATCCAGCGTCACGGAACCACGCGGTTTCATCGCGGCAATCCAGCGCTTGCGGGCCGCCTGCGGGTCGGAATGAGCGGTAAACCAGGTGGCATTTGCGCCATTCTGCAGGGCCAGCAGCGGGCGCTGCACGGAGCCTTCGGTGATCGCCATGGCACAGCCCGCCGCCGTGGCGGTGCGTGCCGCCATCAGCTTGGTCTTCATCCCGCCCTTGGACAGGCCCGACCCTGCATCGCCGGCCATCGCTTCGATCTCCGGGGTGATCTGTTCAATCGTGTCATAGCGCGTGGCCTTGGGATCATCGGCGGGATTGCCGCTGTAGAACCCATCGACATCCGACAGCAGGATCAGCTGATCGGCACCAACCGTCACCGCGATCTGCGCCGCCAGACGGTCATTGTCGCCAAAGCGGATTTCATCTGTGGCCACGGTGTCATTTTCGTTCACGATCGGCACAACACCCAGGCCCAGCAGGGTTTCCATGGTGGCGCGGCTGTTCAGATAGCGCCTGCGGTCGGCGGAATCCTCAAGCGTCACAAGGACTTGCGCCGTGGTGATGCCATGGGGCTGCAACGCCTCCTCATAGGCGCGGGCAAGGCGGATCTGGCCCACGGCCGCCGCCGCCTGCGATTGTTCCAGCGCCAGCGTCGTCAGGGGCAGGCCCAGCACCCCGCGCCCAAGGGCGATGGAGCCGGAGGAAACAAGCACAACATCGGCCCCTAACCCTTTGAGCCAACGCACATCTTCCGCAAGGGCATGCAGCCAGTCGGCGCGCAGCTGGCCGGTGGCCCGATCCACCAGGAGAGCCGAGCCGATCTTGATCACCACACGTCTGGCAGCGGTCAGGGTTGCCATGGCGCGACCTCTTCCGCGGGTTTGTGCCGCAGGCGGTCATCGTCGATCTGGCCCCGCAGGCTGCGCAGCACCTCTGTCACGCCTTCGCGGGCCACACCGGACATCTGCATGACCGGCCCGCCGCTTTCTTTTTCCAATATTTTACAAGCCGCTGCGCGCTCTTCTTCATCCAGTGCATCAATCTTGTTCAGCACGGTGACGCGGGGTTTATCCGCCAGATCGCCGCCATAGGCCTCAAGCTCGGTGATGATGGTCCTGTAATCCTCCGCAAGGGTGCCGGAGGTGCCGTCGACCAGATGCAGCAGCACCGCGCAGCGCTCGACATGGCCCAGGAACAGATCGCCCAGCCCCCGCCCTTCGGAGGCCCCTTCGATCAGGCCCGGAATGTCGGCCACAACGAATTCGGTGTTGTCCACGCCCACAACCCCCAGATTGGGATGCAAGGTGGTAAAGGGGTAATCCGCAATCTTGGGCCGCGCGTTGGAGGTGGCCGCCAGAAACGTCGATTTCCCCGCATTGGGCAGGCCCAGCAGCCCCACGTCCGCAATCAGCTTCAGCCGCAGCCAGAGCGTGCGTTCGACACCATCTTGCCCCGGATTGGACCGGCGTGGCGCCTGGTTGGTGGCGGATTTGAAATGCAGGTTGCCCCAGCCGCCATTGCCACCGCGCGCCAGTTCGACGCGCTGGCCCAGTTCGGTCATATCGACCAGCACCGTTTCCTGATCCTCGTCCAGGATCTCCGTGCCCACGGGCACCCGCAGCACGATGTCCTCGCCATCCTTGCCTGTGCGCTGCTTGCCCATGCCGGGCTGGCCGTTCTTGGCAAAGAAATGCTGCTGGTAGCGAAAGTCGATCAGCGTGTTCAGCCCGTCCACAGCCTCGGCCCAGACCGAGCCGCCACCGCCGCCGTCGCCGCCATCCGGCCCGCCGAATTCGATATATTTCTCGCGCCGGAAAGACACGCAGCCCCCGCCGCCCGCGCCGGAACGGATATAGACTTTGCACAGGTCGAGAAATTTCATGGCGGGGCCTTTCGGGACGACGCTACAGCTTGCGGCTATAGGTCCATGTGGGTACGGCAGCATCGCGTGCCAGACAATAGGTTTCGGCATCGCCGAGATAGACAAATCCGGCGTTGGTCAGCACCTTTGCCGATGCCGGGTTGTCGTGGAAGACAGAGGCAAACATCGCCTGATTGCCCTGTGGGTTCGCGGCAACCAGCGCCTGCACCGCTTCGGAGGCCAGATGGCTGTTCCAATAGGCCGGTGCCACCCAATAGCCGACCTCGGACTGGCCGCGGTCCAGATGGGTGAGCGATATCAGCCCCATCACCTCTGCGCCGCCGGTCTTGAGACCATCCATCGCCCAGACATCCTCGACCCGCGGGATCGCCAGCGACCGCGTGATGAAGGCATCAATCGCGCCGGGAGGCAGCGGATGCGGGATGCTGGACGTGGACAGCGCCACCCGCGGATCACCCGCAAAAAGCTCGATCAATCCCTTGTCGGACCGCCGCAGCGGACGCAGGTCAAACCGCGCCGTTTCGATCACGGGTTGGTTGATGATGGGTTCCATTTGCACAATCATGTTCCTCCTCCGAACATCACTCAAACTGCCCGGCTTGCGAACAGAACAAAGAGAACAGAAGCAACGGTCAGCGCTGCCAATGTCCACATCAGATAGGGTTCCGCAGGGCTGCCTGCCAGGGTTCTGGCAACCCGGTCACCCGCCAGGGTCCACAGCGGGTGCAAGATGACCTGCAGCGCCAGCAGTACGGCCGCAATGGTTAACGTCGCATTAAGCGGTGGCGTGCCGGGACCGACAAAGGCGGTAAATCCGCCGATGATCATCGCCCAGGCCTTGGGATTCAAAGGATGCACGATCAGCCCGGCGACAAAGCCCGGCGGCTTGCCCAGATCACGCCCCTGCCCCAGCCGCAGGTTGGCGACCTTCCAGGCCAGCCAGATGATGTAGGCCGCCGAAACATACTTGAGCACCTCAAAGACCCAGGGCGCGCGGGCGCTCAATTCCATCAGGCCAAAGCCGACAGGCCAGATCACGAATTGCTTGCCCAGTGCCACACCGGCGACAAAGGGCAAAGCGGCGCGAAAGCCAAAGCGCGCGCCGGTGCCCATCAGCGCCATGTTGGCAGGCCCCGGGGTGCCGATCTGGCTGGCGGCAAAGACGACAAAGGAAGTTACAGCAACAGACATCAGGCCGCCGCCCCCTTGGCAAAGTCAGGGGCCAGGACCCCCATGATCACGTCATCGTGCCAGCTGTCGCCCACCCGCGCGGCCTGACGCTCGCGGCCCTCCTCGACAAAGCCGGCCTTGCGATAGGCAGCGATGGCACGGGCGTTATAGGCCAGCACACGCACCGACACCCGGTGCAGCGCCAGCGCGCCAAAGGCATGGGTCAGCAGCAGCCTGACGGCCCGTGTCCCCAGCCCCTTGCCCAGCAGTTTCGGGTCCAGAATCCCGATCGCCAGGCTGGCCCGGCGGTCGTGGTGGTCCAGCGAATGCAGACGCAGCGCGCCGATCATCCGGCGTTTGTGCTCGATCACCCATGCCAGCGGCTCAACCTCTTGGGCATAAAGCCACTTTTCCGCATGTGCCTTGGTGATTTTCGGCACATTTTCAGGATCGGCACCGAACATGTGATGGATTTCCGGCGTGTTGCCCAGCTTCAGCCGGGCCGCAGCATCCTGCGGCCGGGGCGGCCGCAGCCGCAGAATGCCATCGCTCAGAACGGGGCGCTGTGATGTGGTCATGACACCGCTCCTTTCTGGATGGCGGTCAGAGACAAAAAAGGGACCGGCGTTTCCGCCGATCCCTGAAATTTTTTCAAACCTTGCGGGTACGGCTTATTCAGCGGCCTCGGCGCGTGGCAGGACCGAAATGAACGTGCGGTTTTTCAGACCCTTGTGGAAGGTCACGGCACCATCGACGGTTGCAAAGATCGTGTGATCCTTGCCCATGCCGACGCCGACCGCCGGCCAGAACTTTGTGCCGCGCTGACGCACGATGATGTTGCCGGGAATGACGGCTTCGCCGCCGTATTTCTTGACGCCAAGGCGACGACCGGCTGAGTCGCGCCCGTTACGGGATGAACCGCCTGCTTTTTTATGTGCCATTTGGTCTCTCCTTAGCCTTTGGTCAGTTCTTTGGCCTGTGCGATCCAGTCTTCACGACCGACACGACCCTTGAACGACAGTTTCTCTTCAATAGCTTCAACGTCCGCTTCTGTCCATGCGGCGATCTGCGCGAAGGTTGTGATACCTTCACCGTGCAGCTTTTCGACAATCACGGGGCCAACGCCGGAAATCTGCGTCAGGTCATCGCCTGCCGCTTCGGCTTTCTTGGCCTTGGGCGCGGCTTTCTTCTCTGCCTTGGCAGGTGCCTCTTCCTTGGCCGCTTTGGCAGGCGCATCGGCTTTCTTGGCTTTTGCAGGCTTTGCAGCCGCGTCTGCCGATTTGCCGGAGAGCGCTGCAACAGCTGCTGCAGAAACAGAACCGGTGCCGACCGCTGCCATCACCTTGGATTTGCCAGCGCCGGAGGCCATGATCTCGGTGATCTTGACCAGCGTCAGCTTCTGACGGTGTCCCTTGGTGCGCTTGGAAGAGTGCTTCCGGCGACGCTTGACGAAGTGGATGACCTTTTCGCCCTTGATCTGATCAACGACTTCGGCCTGAACGGCAGCGTCCTCGATCAGCGGCGCGCCAACCTGGGGGGAATCGCCGCCCAGCATCAGAACATCATTGAATTGAACAGTTTCACCGGCACTTGCCGCAATACGTTCCACCCGAAGCATATCGCCAGAGGCTACTTTATATTGCTTACCGCCAGTCTTGATGACCGCAAACATCGCGTCTTCCTTCATTTTGCCGCGTCCTGTGGTCCCCGGCTCCGGGTGTTTCGGACCGGCATCGCAGCCGCGTCCACCTCGAACAGCGCGCCCTTGGGGCGTCATTAAAACAGATCCCACGCGAGAACCCTCGCCGGGATGCGGGCTTATCGGTGGATCGGGGCCTCAAGTCAAGCGGGTTTTTACCGCTGGCGTCAAAGCTCCTGCGCCGTCATGTTCAGCGCCACCGCGCGTCCCAGCGCATAGGAAATATCCTCATAGGCCGCGCCGAATCCGTCGAACAGACCACGGTTCATCGCCTGGCCTGCGGCGGTGTTGCCAAAGTCGATATAGGCCTGCATCTGTTCGTCCGTCAGCGGCGAATAGGACATCAGCAGATAGCCGAAAAGCCAGCCTTCGGTATCCTCGCGGATCGCCTCGGCCTCGCCGTTGACATCGGCCAGCATCTCCTCCTCTGACATATCCAGCCCGTTGCCATCCGCAAGGCCACGCATGAACTGGAAGTTGGAGTTCATGGCGGTGGTCACGTTACGCTCCAGCATATCGCCATCGGCCACCAGGCGGCGCAGCATCGCGAGGCGCGGGTCATCGGTCTGTGAAAGCTCGGCAAAGCGCAGGCGCGCGGCCTGTTCGACATCCGGGTCCCGGATCGTCACGCGGGCAGAGTTTTCAAGCGCAATGATCTGGCTGCCCAGGTCGGAAGCGAAAAAGTCTATCGCCTGCTCCAGCTCCTCGCCTGACAGCTCTTGCCCCACGGCCTGCCGCACAGCCTCCACGATGCGGGCCGGGTCATAGATCGCCTCGACCTGCACCTGCCAGCCCGCGCCGCCCTGCCCGTTCAGCATGTCGGCATTCAGGTCTTCGGCGCTGTCCAGCCCTTCGTCGCGCAGGATCACCGCGATTTCGTCCAGGCGCAGCACATCGACCAGCACCGACAGGCGCGCATCCGCATGGGCAGGCAGCGCCAGCGCCAGAAGCAGCGGCCAGAGCAGGAAGGCGCGGCGCATCACAGGTCCGTGCTCGGCTGCATGCCGGGCAGGCGCGCGGCCACGGCCTCGAACCGGTTGGCCATGATTTCATACTGGACCGCGTTCATCAGAGCATAGACCTTTTGCATCCGCGCGTCCTCCAGAGCCTCGGCATAGGCTTCGACCTCGGCGTCGGAAAAGGCCTGATAGGTATAGGCGGCATTGATCAGCGCGCTGGCAGCGAGCGACTGGCGCATCTCGTCTTCCTGGCTGCGCATGGCTTCGCGCAGGTCGGCCTCATCCATCTGCAATTCGATCACCCCGGCACCGGCCGCGGCCATCAGGAAACGCACCTGCACCTCCTGGATCGCCCTGAGCGAGGCGCCTTCGGCATCCGTCGCATGTGTCAGCCGTTCCAGCAGCGCGATGCGGGGGCTGTCGATTTTCCGCAACCCTTCCATGATCGCGGCACCGCTTTCGGTTTTCAGCCCGTCCTGTTCCTCCATATGGCTGTCGTTTTCGACCGCAACCAGACGCTGGCCCAGATCACTGGCATAGAAATCGGCGGCATGGGTCAACAGATCGTCGCTGAGCGTCTCGCCCAGGATGTCCATCGCCATCTCCTGCATGGTCTCCGTTGCAAAGACCTCGTTCACCAGCCGCGACCATTCGGAGCCGAAGGCATCCGCCTCGATCCCCAGCATGGCGGGCGCGTTGTCTGCCGACAGGCGAATGCTCTCCAGCGCCACGTCAAAGCCGGTGATCTCAAGATATTCGCGCAGCTTTGCCGCATCAGCGGCCCGTGCAGGCGGGGCAAAGGCCATCAGGACAAGGGCGATTGTGGTGGTCAGGGCAATCAGCGAGGGGCGCAGCGCGGCAAGCATGGAACAAGTCCTTTCGTTCGGTTACCCTGAACTTAGGCCGTCTTGCCGCCGCCGCAATGAAAATTCCCGTGTGGGCGGGCAACCGGCAGATGCCCCCTTGCCTGCGCGTCCAAACCCCACTAAACGGGCGCTCCAGACCCCCGCGGAGAGGTGCCGGAGTGGTCGAACGGGGCGGTCTCGAAAACCGTTGAGGGTGCAAGCCTTCCCAGGGTTCGAATCCCTGTCTCTCCGCCATTTGGCCAGATTGACCTGCCAGGGTTCAGGCCAGACCGGTTTTGTATCAGATCACTGACCCAACGCATCGGCGCGATGTGCAAAGCGGATATTCACGGCTGTCGCAGTGGAGGTCCGGGAAGAGACCTGAGTGACGCGAAGCGCAAGCCGGGCCGTCGCCTGCCCGGGGTGGGCGATGCTGACCTTGGCTCATCCCACTTTATTTCTCAGCTTTGATGAACCCTATCATGGGAACACCAAGCCTAACTATATCGCCTACCCGAGCGGCGGGCAGGCGATGGCCCGGCGCCTTCGGCTTGTTCCGGGCCTGGGTGCTCATGCTTGATGGCAACTCTGTCCGCTCTGCCGACATTGACCCACACCGCGCCGCAGGTCCGCTATGGCCGCAACCGCTTGCCATTCGGGTCAGGAATTCCCGGCTTGAGGACCAGACCCGCACAATGTAAGCGCGAAGCTGCCGCGCCTGCGCCAAACTAAGGGCCCTATCGCATTGCAATGATCGCGCCAGAAACAAAGGCGCAGGCATGACAAAGGTTCATGATCAGATATCGTCCGGACGGGCCAGACTTTTCGAGTTGCACCGGCAGTTGCTGCGGGCGGGCGATGCCGTGCAGGCCGCAAAGCGCCATCGCATTCCGCTGCTGGACGACGCCAGCGCCAGCCGGTTCAGGAACGCAGCAATTGCATCCCTGAAAGCCCGGGACCCGGCGGCGGCAACCGGCACCCCTGGGGAAATGCGCGGCATTCTCAGTAAAAGGCGCTGGCGGCCAGACCAATTGTGACCGCGCCGATCACCTCGCCGCTCGCAGGATCCGTGAGGGCGAAGGAAACCTGCCCCTGATAGGTCTGGGTGCTTTCGTCCAACTCGATCTCATCGACAAAAACGGCCCCGGCACCTGCGCCGAATGTCTTTTGAAACTTGGCTTCATCGCCTTGCCAATAGTCCGATGTCACCGCGCTGGTCGCGACATTCAGACCGCGGTTGTCCATGACAAATGCCTCGGTGATGCGCCCCTCTGCAAGCGCCACCTGCGCGCGCAGGAAATCGGACAGCGGATTGTTCAGCACCGCGGCGATCACCGGCGCGTCGGCGACGCCCACCTGCCCGCGCCAGGCGGAATCCATCGCCTCGATGTCGGCAGCGCTCAACCCGGCGTGACGGCCATTCTGGTCCTGCACCGCGGCAACGATCCGGGGCGCATTGATCCAGCTTGCCAGATCGCCGGCGATGTAGTCGGCCATGGCCGGTGGCACCTCTGCGGCATGGCAAAGGGTTGCTGTCAGGATCGACAGCGACAAACAGGTTGAACGCAGAAACATGAGGGCATCCTTGATCAAACGCCCGATACGGATAGACCGGGCCAGCCCTGCGGAAGCTAGTCTGCAGTGTTTAAACTTGGGTAAATGAAATCCGGCAAGGCAGCGTCACGCGGGGCTTGAAGGGGCTCACCCGATCAAATCTGCCCCTTGAACCCCGTCGCCACGACAAATTTTTCCGAACTGTCGGACCGGCTCGCCGGGGGTTTGATGTTGGCCACCTTGGCAAAGCGCTGCTTGAGCAGTTTCTGCAAGTCCCCTTCGGCACCGCCTGCCAGCACCTTGGCGACAAAGGTGCCGCCCTCCTCCAGCACGTCAAAGGCGAAATAGGCTGCCGCTTCGCACAGGGCGATGATCCGCAAATGGTCGGTCTGCTTGTGCCCCGAACTGCTGGCCGCCATGTCCGACATCACCACATCGGCCTTGCCGCCCAGCCATTCCTTGACCTGCAGATCCGCATCATCTGCCATGAAATCAAGCACATGCAGCTCGCAGCCCGCGATCGGCTCCATCTCTTGCAGGTCAATGCCCAGAATCGTGCCGACCTGTTTGTCGGACCGCTCCCCCAGCACGTTGCACCGTTTGACCGCAACCTGGCACCAGCCGCCGGGTGCCGCACCCAGATCAACGATGCGCGCACCCGGCACCAGAAAGCGGTACTTGTCGTCCAGTTCCATGATCTTGTAGGCCGCGCGCCCGCGATAGCCTTCGGCCTGCGCCCGCTTCACGTAGGGGTCGTTCAGCTGCCGTTGCAGCCAGCGGGTGGAGCTGAGCTTGCGCCCGCGCGCGGATTTGACCTTGACCTTGAGCTCGCGCTGTCCGCGACCTGAGGTGTTCTTGCCCGAGGGTGTCTTTGCCATGCTACCAATCCGAGTTTCACGCCACCCATAAAGGCTTTGCGCGGTTTTCACCAGAGGTCAGCCGCGCGGAACCGGTGCCGGCAGTACAAAGAAGCTGGCAAAGCGGCGCAGCAGCGCAGGGTCGCCGGTGACCTGCAGCCCCTCTGCCGCCTCTGGGGCGAGGCCGCCGTAAACCACAGCGGCCAGCGCGGTGGGGTCACCGGACAGGTGCAGGTCCGCCGCCGGTGCCGTGCCGGCCTTGACGCAGAGACGCCCCTCCGAAATGCGCAGCACCTGCGGCCTGCCGTCAAGATCAAGCTGAACCACCATCCGAACATCCCCTGCCCGCGCCGGGTCGAACATGGTTTCGAACGACATGCCGACCGATGCGGCACTCATCGGCCTGCCCCCTGCCATCTGCGGCGAGCGCACCGCCCAGCGGCCCAGTTCCATGATCAGCGGCTTCAGCGCCGCGCCCCAGTCGGTCAGGGCATAGACGGTGGTATTGGCCGGATGTGGCAAGCCGCGCCGGGTGATGATGTGGTCGCGTTCCAGATCCGCAAGCCGGGTGCTGAGGATATTGGAGCTGATGCCGGGCAGCGCCGCCTTGATGTCGGAAAAGCGCAGCGGCCCCGGCACCAGTTCACGCACGATCAGCAACGCCCAGCGTTCGCCGACAAGCTCCAGCGCATGCGCCATGGCACAGCCGTCGTCATAGGGTTTCTTGCGCGCCATTCCGCTTGCCTGGTTGTTGATAAAATTCTGGTGGTTGTTTTTTTGAACCATGTAGGTCTTTATTTGAACATAACCATTCTGAACGGAGCATCCAATGGCCTATTACGATATTTTCCTTGCCCCTGTATCTGCGGAAAAACGCGCGGATTATGACGCGTTCCTCAAGGCGTCACATGCCATGATCCTCGGATATGGTGCCACGCAGGTCGTGGATCTCTGGGGGGATGACGTGAACGATGGCAAGCTGACCTCCCTGCCGATGGCGGTCAAGCTGGAGGAGGGAGAGGCGGTGACCGCCGGTTGGATCATCTGGCCTTCGAAAGAAGTCCGCGATGCCGGCTGGGGCAAGATGATGTCCGAAGAGCCCGAGATGGAACTGCCTTTCGATGGCAAGCGCATGATCTTTGGCGGTTTTGCCGAAATGCTGGTCTCGGGCAGCTGACCCGGACGAAACAGACCCGGCTTGCTGCACGCCCCGTGGCTGCGCCGGGTCACCCTCACGCCTGCCTTTCGGGGGCAGGCGTGGCAGCAGCGCCGGTTGCACGATCATGAAGCAGACCATGCTTCAATGCTCTCAGTAGGTGCCGTCCTCCAGCACCCCATCCGCGCTCATCTGGGCATAGAGCAACCCTTCGCGCAGGCCCCTGTCGGCGACCGACATCCGGTCGGTGGGCCAGCACCGCATCAGTGCCTGCAGGATCGCGGCACCCGACATGATCAGGGCGGACCGGTCTTGACCGATGCGCGGATCGGCGCGCCGTCCGCCCGGCCCCATCGCAAGGTAGGAATGGATCACCCGGTCGATCTGATCCGAGGTCATGCGCAGCCCGTCCACCTTGGTCCGGTCATACCGCTTCAATCCCAGATGGCTGGCCGCAACCGTCGTGACGGTGCCTGAGGTGCCGACAATCTGGAAATTCTCCTGCGGCTGTGCCGATTGATAGGGGGTGAAATCGGTCAGGTTCTCCTCGAAAAACCAGCTCATCAGGGCAAAACGCGCGGCATCGTCCTCCACATCGGAGAACTGGTCGCGCAGGGTGGCCACGCCCAGCGGCACGCTGATCCAGTCCACCACCCGCGCGGCGGGGATGTCGGATACCGCCTGCTGGAAGCCGGTGTGCAGGCGCATGATGGATTGCGCGCGGTCCTTGCGCGGCACCTTGGAGATGTCGATCCAGACCAGTTCGGTCGAGCCGCCGCCGATGTCGACCACCAGCAGGTTCTCCGTCTTGCGGTTGACAAGCGGCGCGCAGGAAATCACCGCCAGCCGCGCTTCTTCCTCGGGTTTGATGATGTCCAGCCGCAGACCGGTCTCGCGCTGGATGCGCTTCATGAAATCGGCACCGTTCAGCGCCCGGCGGCAGGCCTCGGTCGCGACCAGACGCATGCGCCTGACCTTGTTGCGGCGCAGTTTCTGCTGACAGATGCGCAGGGCCTGTATGGTGCGCGACATGGACCCGCGCGACAAACGCCCGGTTTTCTCCAGACCCGCGCCAAGCTGGACGGATTTGGAAAAACTGTCGACCACATGAAAACCGCTGCCCTTGGGCTGGGCGATCAGCATGCGGCAGCTATTTGTACCCAGATCGAGCGCGGCATAAAGCTCGGTCGAACCGGGCGTAACTGGCGCGGGGCTCAGAGCCGGTTGGTATCCTTTGTCGAGCGCGCCCGCACCTTTGGGACGCTGTGGCGCCATGGTGTTCGCGCCTTGTATAACGAGTTGATGACAGGCTAATCCCTGCGCCGTCCCTGCGCAAGGGCTAGGTCGTGTTGACATTCATTGTCGCCCACCCGCGCGAGACGGATTTTGCCGCTGGCGCCCTGATGTGAGCGCAGCAATGTGATCATTGGAAG
>NZ_JAPWGV010000020.1:0-112345 GCF_027213915.1 Sulfitobacter sp. G21635-S1 | reverse complement strand
TACACCGCCCCATCACCGATCTTCGCCAAGCCCGGTGATGGGGTATCAATAACAGATCAGAGATACAGAAGGGTCAGGACCCATTAACTGATTGAGCTTGTGGCGCTGTCATGATTCACGGCCCCCAGTTTTAGGGGGATATGATGAGCAATCTTTATTGGCTGACGGAGGCGCAAATGCAGCGGCTTCGGCCGTACTTTCCAAAGAGCCGAGGTCGCGCACGGGTGGATGATCGTCGTGTTTTGAGTGGCATTATTTTCATCAATCGCAATGGTTTACGCTGGTGCGATGCGCCCGCCGCGTATGGTCCGCCCAAGACGTTGTACAACCGCTGGAAGCGCTGGAGTGATATGGGCGTATTCGCGCGGATCATGATGGGGCTGGCCGAGCAGGCCGCCGACAACAAGACCATCTCAATCGACGCCACCTACCTCAAGGCACATCGTACGGCCTCCAGCCTGCGGTTAAAAAAGGGGGGCGAGGACGTCTGATCGGGCTGACCAAGGGCGGTATGAATACCAAGCTGCACGCAATCATAGACACCAGCGGACGACCAATCCGCCTCTTCATCACAGCAGGACAAGTTAGTGATTATACTGGTGCAGCCGCCTTGATGAATGGTTTGCCTGAGGCTGAATGGCTCCTCGCTGACAGAGGGTACGATGCTGATTGGTTCCGTGAAGCCCTTGTGGACAAGGGCACAAGGCCCTGCATTCCTGGCCGCAAGTCGCGCAAGAACACCGTCAAGTATGACAAGCGCCGCTACAAACGACGTAATCGCATCGAGAGAATGTTCGGTAAGCTCAAGGACTGGCGGCGCATCGCAACCCGCTACGACAGATCACCAACCGTATTCCTCTCCGCAATCGCCCTCGCAGCAACCGTCATATTCTGGTTATGAGTCCTGACCCTACGGGCAAGCCTATGTCGGCGTGTCAACAACAGGTGTGTTTTGCCGCCTGACCTGTCCTGCGCGCAAGCCAAAGTCAGAGAATTGCACCTTCTATCCGTCGGTCGGCGCTTGCCTCGAAGCAGGCTTTCGCGCTTGCAAACGATGTCACCCGCTGCAGCCGATGGCCTCTGCCGATCCGTCGATCACCGCGCTGCTGGCGGCATTGGACGAGCGGCCGACATATCGCTGGTCGGAACACGACATTGAACGCATGGGGTTCGATCTTTCGACGGTCAGAAGAAGTTTCAAACGCCAGTTCGGCATGACGTTTCTAGAGATGGCGCGACAGCGGCGATTGCGGGATGGATTTGAGACGATTGCCGGAGGCGGGCAGGTCATTGATGCGCAATTGGATGCAGGCTTCGACTCTCCCAGCGCATTCCGTGCGTCCTTTTCCAGGCTACTGGGGCGCGCGCCCGGCAGGCTGGACAGCACGCCGCTTCTTTTTGCCGACTGGATCGAAACGCCGCTGGGCAACATGATTTCGGTTTGCAGCACGTCCCGGCTGCATCTGCTGGAGTTTCTGGATCGCAAGGCATTGAAAACAGAGCTTGGCAAACTGGATGCCTTTGCCAAGGGCAAGATCGGTATCGGGAAAACCGGCCCCGGTGCGCAGATCAAAAGCGAACTGGAGGCCTTTTTTGATGGAACCTCCGCCCGGTTCTCGACCCCGCTGGCTTTCGGGGGCTCTGCTTTTGCCCGAAGTGTCTGGGCCGAATTGGTGCAGATCCCACCCGGCGTGACCCGCAGCTATTCCGAGATCGCCAAGCGGATCGGGCGGCCCTCGGCGACCCGCGCCGTTGCGCGTGCAAATGGCGCGAATCAGATTGCGCTAGCCGTACCTTGTCATAGGGTTCTTGGTGCGGATGGATCACTGACGGGATATGGCGGCGGGCTTTGGCGCAAACAAAAACTTCTCGAAATCGAACGACACTTCAAAACAACCTCAAAGGACATCGCGGAATGAAGGATCATGCAGCAAAGAGTGCTCAGTTCAGGACAATGCACGTAAAGGGCGATCCGCTGGTCCTCTATAACATCTGGGACGCCGGCGGTGCGCGGACGGTAGAGAAGGCGGGTGCAAAGGCAATCGCAACCGGCAGTTGGTCGATGGCGGCAGCGCATGGATTTGCAGATGGGGAAACCATCCCGCTGGACCTGGTCGCCCAGCTGGTTGAACGTATTGCAGTCTCGGTCGATCTTCCGCTCACGGTAGATTTTGAAAGCGGCTATGCCACTGCACCAGACGAAGTTGCAGAAAATGTGCGCCGGATCATTCGGGCAGGTGCCATCGGGATCAATTTCGAAGATCAGATCGTGCAGGGCGATGGGCTTTTTTCCATTCAGGATCAGGTGCAGCGGATCAAGGCCATCCGCAGTGCCGCTGAGCAGGAAGGCGTCGATCTGTTCATCAACGCGCGGACGGATCTTTTTCTGGCCTCTGACCCATCCGAGCACGAAGGTCTGGTCGACGAAGCCATCAGGCGCGAAGCCGCATACAAGGATGCAGGTGCCAATGGGTTCTTTATCCCGGGGCTTGACGCCACACGGCTCATCAAAAGAATCGTGGATGCCGTGAGCTTGCCCGTGAACGTCATGATGATGGGGAATCTGACCTCAATCCGGGACGTTGCGCAAACCGGTGTTTCCCGGGTCAGCTATGGCCCCGGGCCATACCGCAGCGCGCAGTCTGATCTGAAGGCACGCTTTGAGGCTCTGCAATGACGGCTGTCTGTTCAGGCGATGAACCTTTGAAAACCGGTCTTGCCTGATGAAATCTTGTTATTGGTCGGGCTGAGAGGATTCGAACCTCCGACCCCCTGCTCCCGAAGCAGGTGCGCTACCAGGCTGCGCTACAGCCCGACCGATGCGCGCCACATAGCTTAGTGGCGCTGCCTTGGCAATTGTTCTCTTACACTTGCGACAGTCTTGCGTGCGATCAGGCTGAGGCGGGGCATGCCGCCCATTTCCGGTCTGCGGCTGAGATTGTTCAGCACAGGCAGATGTTCCGATGTGCCGCCGCCTGTTTCGCGCAGAACGATATAGCCGCCGCTGGCAATGATGATGCCCGCTCCGATGAATGTCGTCAGGTCCGAGGTTTCCGCAAAGAACAGCCAGCCAAACAACGTGGCCCAGAGGATTTGGCTGTACTGCATCGGGGCAACGATGGCTGCATCGGCAAGGGTATAGGCACGGATCATCAGGCTCATCGCGGTGACGGCAAGCAGGGCGATGAGCAGCACAAGGCCGAGATCGGCAAGGGGCATCGGAACATAGACAAACGGCAGGATGCACAGCATCACACCGAAATTGGCCAGCAGCGGATAAAGCAGCAGGACCTCTCGCCGTTCCCGCGCGCCGATCTTGCGCATCACGACAGCCGCAAGGGCGCTGCCAAAGGCAGATACCAGTGCGGCCAGATGGCCAAGGCCCAATTCGGCCGACCCCGGCCGCAGCACCACCAGCACCCCGATCAGGCCGGCAAGGACAGCGAGCCAGCGATGCACACGCACGACCTCTCCCAGCAGGGGGACGGACAGGACCGTGATGATCAATGGCGAGGCAAAGAGAATTGCATAGGTCTCGGCCAGGGGCAGGACGGCAAAGGCGTAAAAAGCGCAGAAACCGCCGATCACGACGGCAGCGGTGCGCACCCCCGCCCAGAACGGATCGCGCGGGCGCAGGTTCTCTGCCTTCGTGTCACTGACCAGCATCAGCGTCACCATCGGAAAGCTCAGCAGCACCACAAAGAAAACGATCTGGAATGGCGAATAGGTGCTGCCAAGCGTTTTGATCGCCGCATCGTGGCTGGCATAGAGCGCAAAGGCCAGCAGCCCTGTCAGCACGCCCCTAAGGGTGGTGCTGCGGACCTGCTGGTGATTTTCACTGGTCACGGTCGCCTCGGGCATGTCGCCGAGTTAATATTGCCAGGGTGCAGCGTAAAGGGCCGACTGGGCAATTCGTCGGCTTGCGCAGAATATTTGGTCGGCCTGCGCAAGCGCTGTGCATCGCGTTAAGCCACAGCCGTCACAGGCTGGCGTCCAGTGCCGCCAGGATCACATCACCCATTTCGGTGGTGGAAATCGGTGTGCCGCCGTCGGGACCCATCAGGTCAGCGGTGCGCGCGCCATCGGCGAGAACCTTTTCGACCGCCTGTTCCAGCCGCGTCGCCTCGTCCCCCTGGTCAAAGGAATAGCGCAGCGCCATGGCGAAGCTGAGGATGCAGGCAATCGGGTTCGCCTTGCCCTGGCCCGCGATGTCAGGGGCGGAGCCGTGAACGGGTTCGTAGAGGGCCTTGGGCCGGCCATCGGCATTCGGCGCGCCAAGCGAGGCGGAGGGCAGCATGCCCAGCGACCCGGTCAGCATCGCGGCGCAATCGGACAGGATGTCGCCGAACAGGTTGTCGGTCACGATCACGTCGAACTGCTTGGGCGCGCGGACAAGCTGCATCGCGCCGTTGTCGGCATACATGTGGCTCAACTCGACATCCGGATAATCCGCGTCGCGCACGCGCTGAACGACTTCACGCCAGAGTACGCCCGATTCCATCACGTTGGCCTTCTCCATCGAGCAGACCTTGTTGCCGCGGCGGCGGGCCAGTTCGAAGGCCGAGCGGGCCACGCGTTCGATTTCGGATTCGGTGTAGCGCTGGGTGTTGATGCCGACGCGTTCGTTGCCTTCCTCGAAGATGCCGCGCGGTTCCCCGAAATAGACGCCCGATGTCAGCTCGCGCACGATCATGATGTCGAGCCCGGCGACCACGTCCTTTTTCAGCGAGGAGAAATCAGCCAGGGCATCAAAGCATTGTGCCGGGCGCAGGTTTGAGAACAGGTCCATCTCCTTGCGCAGGCGCAACAGGCCACGCTCGGGTTTCAGGCTGAAATCGAGGTTGTCGTATTTCGGACCACCCACGGCGCCAAGAAGGACGGCATCTGCGGCCAGCGCCTTGGCCATCGTATCGTCATGCAGCGGAGTGCCATGCTTGTCATATGCGGCGCCGCCGACCAGATCATGTTCGACAGTGAAGGCAAGATCGCGTTTGGCGCCGAACCAGTCGATCACGCGGGCGACCTGCTCCATGACTTCCGGTCCGATGCCGTCACCAGCGAGGATTAACAGGGTGGGATTTGCCATGGGATGCTCCTGAAAGATCATGTTTCAGGCGGCGTAGCCTGCCCGGCGCGGCGGGTCAAGTTGGGCTTGGCAGCTGGCCGGTATCAGGTCCCCAATTCGACCCAAACAAGCTGATGGCGGCTTGCCTCCGGATGGGGTGCGGTGATCCCTGATCCGATGACGGTCCAATCGGCAGAGGGCAGGACGTAGTCCACCCGCAGCGGCCCGGTTTGCGGCCAGTTCACACTGGCCTGTTCCGGCAAAGGGTCTTGCAGACGTGTGTCGCCCAGCAACCGGCGAATGGCGATGTTGCGGCCATCCCCCCGGTTCGGATCAAGGTTCGCATCGCCGGTCAGGATAAACCGTGCAACAGGCGGGGGGCCGAATTGACCATCAAGGTACTGCCGCCAGAATTCTGTCTCATCGTGGTTGCGCCTGCCATTGCGGTCTTCCGGCCCGTCAAAGACCGGGGGCGCGGCGTGATAGGTGAGAATGTGAATGGGCCCCAGGGCGGGATGCGAAATGGGCACCACCCAATGCCCGTTGCTGGACAGGCGCTGGATCGCCAATGCCTCGGCGCTGGGGAAAGGCGCCTGCCGCGTTCCGGGCAAAAGCGCACCCGGCAGTTCGCGCCAGAGCAGGGTCGAATAATCCTGCACCTCTGATTGTCTGATCGGAAAGCGGGACAGTATCGCCATGGCTCCCTGGCCAAAGAAATGTCCGAAACCCTGGGCATCACCCGGCCCGCCAACTCTGCTGTCGCCATCCAGGTCCAGGTCTGTCATCAGGCCTGCATTGGGCGGGCCTGCGTATCGGTAGGGATAGGTCAGGCCGCGCGCCCTGATCTGCGCGGCAAGGGCCTCCAGGGTGCGCCCTTCCAGGTCATAGTCCACGCCCTGAAGAGCCAGGACATCGGCGCGGGCGGTGACCAGCACGTCGACCACGGCGACGACCTGCGGATCGTCGCCCTTCAGAATGTCCCGCAGCAGGAGGCCAGGGCCCTCGCGCGCAAGTTCGGTGTTGTAGGTGGCAATCCGGATGCTCTCGGCCGATGCTGCCGAGACGCTGCAGATCAGGCAGAGGAAAAGGGCAATCAGGCAGTCTGGAATGGGGTATCCGCGTCGGCGTAGGTGCGGCGACGCTTGTCTTCGATCATGTCGGCGACCTTGCCCATTGCAAGGCCACGCATGATCATGCTGGCAGGCAGAAAGGCCCATGCGCTGATTGTCCAGATCAGGGTTTGCGGATTTTGCAATGTGATCGGGTCTATCAGGTCAGACGCCGCCTTGACCAGAGCGGGGATGATAAAGGGCAGCAGGAAACCCAGTGCGATATTCACGCGGGCATCGCGTTGCAGGCGGTATACAACATCGCCCCCGACTGTCGGGTCGAACAGGGGGAGGTTGACCCATACGTTGAAAATACCTTTGCGGGCGGGCCAGTTCATCACGCGGACAAGGATCAGGAAGGCGGTCATTGCCACCAGCGAAATCAGATAGGCAAGCCCGGCAGAGGTCCGCACGGAGGCAACCAGTTCGGGGTTGGCGGATTCGGGCAGCATCAGGACCACAAGGCGCACCGGCGAATAGGGAAAGTCGACAGCATTGCCGATGATTGTCCCGACGGAGGTCAAGGCGCCGGTCAGCAGGGTCGGCTCGGTTGCGCCCCGCAAGATCATGCTCAGCAGCAGCACCGTCACGAAGAGCGAGGCAAAGCGCAGCCGGTTGAAAGGCGGTGCATCGCGGAATTCCATGATGCTGGGAAAGTTGGAGTTGTATTCGACGAAGGTCAGGAAGGCGGCCAGCAGTGCAACGAGAACGGAGATCTGTGTGGAATCGGCAGCCACGCCCGGAAGCACAAGCGCTGGCAGCAATACCAACAGGGCCACAAAGAGACCACGCGCCGCGGCGCCTGTCATCCGTCCGATCACTAGTTTTCCCTTCCAAACTGGCCAGCCGCGGTGCATTGCCGCGTACTTGTCCCAACTTGCTGCCCCCGGGGTTTGGGGACCTGCCTCATTATCGCCCAATTTGTGCCTTCTTTCGTCTCAATCCTCAAGACTATTGATGAACAGAACTTAAACCTTGGGGCTTTTTGAGGGCAGGGGTGGTGCCATCTTGCATCTATTTTCGGGCAGGAAAATGGCGCGATCCATATCTTGTGGGCGAAATGGTATCGCCCACAAGTGCTTTGAAATCTCTGCTGAAATATTCAGCGTCTGTCAGACCCAGGGCCGGCTTTGCGCGACGGCTGTTTCGAAACTGTCGATGGCGGCGGCCTTTTCCATGGTCAGGCCGATGTCGTCGAGGCCGTTCATCAGGCAGTGTTTCTTGAAGGAATCGAGCTCGAAGGAAAAGGTCTCGCCGTCAGATGTTGTGACGGTTTGCGCTTCGAGGTCGATGGTCATGCGCGCATTTGCGCCCTTCTCTGCGTCCTTCATCAGGACATCGACCTGTTCCTGCGGCAGGGCGATGGGCAGAATGCCGTTCTTGAAGCAGTTGTTGTAGAAGATATCGGCATAGGAAGGGGCAATCACGCAGCGGATGCCAAAATCCTTGATCGCCCAGGGCGCATGTTCACGCGACGATCCGCAACCGAAGTTGTCGCCGGCCACAAGGATTTCCGCATCGCGGTATTGCGGTTTGTTCAGGACGAAATCCGGGATTTCATTGCCATTGTCGTCGTACCGCATCTCGTCGAACAGGTTCACCCCAAGGCCGGAGCGCTTGATGGTTTTCAGAAACTGCTTGGGGATGATCATGTCGGTGTCGATATTGATCATGGGCATTGGTGCCGCAATGCCGGTGAGGGTGTCAAACTTGTCCATTGAAATGAACTCCTGTTTCAGGGCCACGCAGAGAGGGGGCCAGATAGTTGGATGCACCTGTCAGAGGTGCTTTTGATGTGATGGCTTTCATGGCTGCCGGTTGCGCAGGACAAGGCCGACGGCGGCAAAACCGACGCCGTCCATGACCAGTTGAATGCCCAGCAGAAGCCCCAGCAGTTGCGTCGCCAGCGACTGGAAGTCGGAAAAGATCACGACCCCCACAAGAAGCGAGGCAGCGCCGGACAGCAGGAGCGGCACATAAGAAGGCGTGTCCCGGCCTGCCCGAGTTGCCCAGATGATCCGCGCGATGCCGGAAATGACAAAACCCGCGCCGACGACGATGGCCAGGGAAATCGTGCCCTCCAGCGGGTTGGCCAGCAGCCAGACACCGACCACAAGGGTGATCAGGGCGATGATCCAGTTCAGCGCACCGTCAAAGCCTGTCCCGGTCTTGAACAGCAGCCAAAGCTGCAGGATGCCGCCCAGCAGGAAAAAGATACCGACCAGGGTGGTGACCGCGATCGAAGCGGCGAGCGGATTCGCGATGGCAAGAATGCCGCCGATGATCAGCACGACGCCCATGAGGACAAGTGTAAGCCAGGGTTTCATAGCATTTTTTCCTTCAGATGCCCGGTATGCCAGCCGGGGTTCGGCTGGCACCGGTGTTACATCATGGTCCGAACATCGGTCAGCTTGCCGGTGATCGCCGCCGCCGCTGCCATGGCGGGTGACATCAGGTGGGTGCGTCCTCCCCGGCCCTGACGGCCTTCGAAGTTGCGGTTCGAGGTGGCCGCGCAGCGTTCACCGGGTGACAGCTGATCGGGGTTCATCGCCAGACACATGGAGCAGCCGGCCAGACGCCATTCGAACCCGGCCTCCTTGAAGATATCGGCAAGGCCTTCTTCCTCGGCCTGGGCGCGGACAAGGCCCGAACCGGGGACGATCATGGCGCGCAGGCCTTCCTTGATCTTCCTGCCCTTGAGGATCGCAGCGGCGGCGCGCAGGTCCTCGATCCGGCCGTTGGTGCAGGATCCGATAAAGACGGTGTCGATTTCCACTTCGGACAGCGGTGTGCCGGCGGTCAGCCCCATGTAGTCGAGCGAGCGCTGGGCCGCCCCAACCTTGCCGCCCTTGAAATCGGATGCGGCGGGAACATTGGCGGTGATGGGCAGCACGTCCTCGGGGGAGGTGCCCCAGGTCACGACCGGCGCGATGTCCTCGCCCTTGAGCGTGATCACCTTGTCCCAATGGGCATCGTCGTCGGAATAGAGGGTTTTCCACCAGTCCATCGCGGCTTCCCACTGCGCGCCTTTCGGTGCGTGGGGGCGACCCTTGCAATATTCAAAGGTCTTTTCATCCGGTGCGATCAGGCCCGCGCGCGCGCCGCCTTCGATTGCCATGTTGCAGACCGTCATGCGCCCTTCCATCGACAGATCGCGAATGGCCTCGCCGCAGTATTCGATGACATAGCCGGTGCCGCCCGCCGTGCCGGTGGCGCCGATGACGGACAGGGTGATGTCCTTGGCGGTGACGCCGGGGCTCAACTTGCCGGTGATCTCGACCTTCATGTTCTTGGATTTCTTCTGGATCAGCGTCTGGGTGGCCAGCACGTGCTCCACCTCTGACGTGCCGATGCCATGGGCCAGCGCGCCGAAAGCGCCGTGGGTCGCCGTATGGCTGTCGCCGCAGACCACGGTCATGCCTGGCAGGGTCCAGCCCTGTTCCGGTCCGACGATATGCACGATGCCCTGACGCACATCGGTCACCGGATAGTAATGCAGGCCGAATTCCTTTGCATTGGTGTCAAGCGCTGCCACCTGGATACGGCTGTCTTCGGTCATCGTCTCGGCATTGGCGCGATCCAGGGTGGTCGGCACGTTGTGGTCCGGCACCGCGATTGTCTTTTCCGGTGCGCGGACAGTGCGACCGGTCATGCGCAGCCCTTCAAAGGCCTGCGGGCTTGTCACCTCGTGGACAAGGTGACGGTCGATGTAGAGCAGACAGGTGCCATCCTCGGCCTCGTGGGCCACGTGGGCATCCCAGATTTTGTCGTAAAGCGTTTTGGGGGACATGGGTCCTCTCCCGTATTGGTGGTGTGGAACAGGCGAAAGGGCCGCGCGGTTGCGCGGCGGGCAGGCTTATAGGCGTGCCAGCACCGTATGCGTGGCACCGAAAAAGCGTTCGCGCAGCCGTGCGCGATCAGTTTGATCAAAGACCTGTATCATGGGGATGAGATAAGGCACCGCGCAGATTCCCGCAAGGTACCTCTTGATGCAGGCCGGTGCCGCCGGAAAGGACCCCCGCCGTTGCGGGGATTGGGGTAATGTGCAAGCATGAAACCGGTACGGTAGCGAGGCAAGACATGGATCAACCCACAGACCCGTTTGCACATTTCCTGGGTTCGCTTGAGAGCGTCTGGATCAACGCGATGGGATTTGTTTCGGGGGTGATCCAGCCGGGATGGCGGCAGAACCAGGTGCTGATCGTGCTGGGGCTGGCGCTGGTTGCATGGGTCCTGCACCGGTTCAGCGATCGGGCCGTCCGCAATTGGGTGCGGTCACGGCAGGGCTGGGCAAAGTGGCAGCTGCGGGTGATCGTGCAGGTGCGCCGCAGACTGGGTCTGATCTGGTTCTCGCTGATGGCCTATATGGTCTACACGGTGATGCAGAACGTCACCTGGCCATCGCGGTCCTATTTGATCGGTCTGGCGGCAACCCTGGCGATTGTCTGGGTCGGCATCGCCTTTGCGGCGCAGCTGGTGCGCAACCGGCCGCTGCGCCGCATCGTGACCTGGGCCTTGTGGATCTACGCGACGCTCTATTTCCTCAACATTTCGGACGATGTGGCGGCATTCCTGGACGGTCTTGCCATCGAAGTCGGTGATTTCCGCCTGTCCGTCCTGACCCTGATCACCGCGCTGGTGGTGATCGGCGCGCTCTTCACGGTTGCACGGCTGGTCAGTCAGGCGACCGCCAGCACAATCAGAAAGAACGAGGAAATAAGCCCTTCGATGCAGGTGCTTGCGGTCAAGGGCATCCAGCTTGCCCTTTATGGCTTTGCATTCTTCATGGGGGTCAAGGCGGTCGGCATCGACCTGACCGGGCTTGCGGTGCTGTCGGGTGCCATCGGTGTCGGCCTTGGTTTCGGTCTGCAAAAGGTGGTGTCGAACCTTGTCTCGGGCGTCATCATCCTGATCGACAAGTCGATCAAGCCGGGCGATGTGATCTCACTGGGAGAGACATTCGGCTGGATCCAGACTTTGGGCGCGCGCTATGCGTCGGTCGTTACGCGGGATGGCAAGGAATACCTGATCCCGAACGAGGACCTGATCACCGGGCAGGTGGTCAACTGGTCCCATTCGAATGATTTCGTGCGTTTGGACATCTATTTCGGCACGGCCTATGGCGATGACCCCCATGTGGTCCGCAAACTGGCGATCGAGGCTGCCTCGGGTGTGGAAAGGGTGCTCAGCTTCAAGGCACCGGTTTGTCACATCGTCGGCTTTGGCGACAGTTCGGTCGATTACATCCTGCGTTTCTGGATCAAGGACCCCACCGGCGGGCTGACCAATATTCGCGGCAATGTCTATCTGGCGCTTTGGGATGCATTCAAGGAAAACAACATTTCCATCCCCTTCCCGCAGCGCGAGGTCCTGATGCTGGAAGACAGCAAGCTGGCGCTGTCGCGCAACGTCCGGAACCCGGTACAGGATTGACTTGCTTTGCGCCGGTACAGGGGTAATTTTCCTGAAACGCCAAGGCACCCGGGGGAAATTCCATGACAGAACGCGGTCCGGTTGTTCTGATTCTGGGGTCCGGTCCAAATGTCGTGCAGGCTGCCGGTTGGCACAGATCCCTTTTCGATCACATCGTGGTGATCAACAACGCCTGGCAGGTCCGACCGGACTGGGACGCCCTGGTGTTTCCCGAGGATTTTCCGGCTCACCGTATGCCGCCACGGGTTGGCCCGGACCAGACCCTGGTCGATGCCAGCGCCTTTGTGCCCGCGCAGAACCGCTATGGCGGTTTCGTTTTTGCCGGCGCGACGATGGCTTTTACAACGGCCTATTGGGCGCTGGCTGAATACCGGCCCGGCGTTATGGCATTCATGGGCTGTGACATGGTTTATCCCGATCAGGGGCCAACGCATTTCTACGGGGCCGGTGCCGCCGATCCGCTGCGGGCCGACATATCGCTGCGCGATCTCGGGGCCAAGTCGGCACGTCTATCGGTCCTGGCGGCTTTGCAGGGTTGCGCCTGCGTGAACCTGTCCGGCGATGTGTCCCGCCTGATGTTTCCACGATGTGACGCGGCTGACCTGCACGAGGTGACAGAAGCGGGAGCGGTCGACCGGCACATGGTAGGCAGCCTGCTGGCGCGGGAACGCGCCTTGGGATATGCAACGCCTGATGGCCGCCATGACGCCTTGCAGGAAAGGGCCGATCTGGAAGCGCTGGATGCGCTGGACAGGGATTGGCAGGGCTTTTTCGGATCTGCAACGGGGCGCGCGCAATCAGACGGCAGAACAGCGTTTCCAACTGGTCAATCTCCTCCAGCGGTGTGAGTGGTTTCGAGCAGGAAGTTCGCGGCCTGTTGAAAGATATTGGTGCCGGAGAAAGCGGCATCATCAGCCGGGAAGGCCGGTAAATGCCGACAAATCCCGGTTGTCATTGAATTGTCACCCCTGGATTGCTAATTTGGGGTTACCCAGCATCGGGGGAAACGGTGCATTGAAAAGGAGGACAATGTCCTGTCAACCCAAGCCAACGCAGCTTTGGCTGCGAACCCTCAGGCGGCTGTCATGACGGCCACTGCTGATATGGCCACAAGCGATGCTGTGCTGGCTGCTGTTCTCAACTCTCTTCAAGACGACAAGGCCGAAGACATCGTGCAGATTGATCTGCGCGGGAAGACGGCAATTGGCGACTACATGGTTATCTGCTCCGGCCGGTCCACACGGCAGGTCTCGGCGATTGCCGAAAAGCTTGCGCAGAATATCAAGGATGAATTCGGTGTAACGCCGAAAATGGAAGGCAAGGACATCGGGGACTGGGTTCTGATCGACACCGGCGATGTCATCGTCCATGTTTTCCGTCCCGAAGTGCGCGACTTCTACCAGCTGGAGAAGATGTGGATGGCGGGCGGTGAGGCCGCAGTTCAGAACTGATCTGCCCGGACCGGCGCGATGCGCGTTCATATCTGTGCCGTCGGGCGCCTGCGCAAAGGTCCCGAAAAGGATCTGGTTGATGACTACCTGACCCGGTTCGACCGGACGGGCAGGGGGCTGAGCCTTGGCCCGGCCCAGGTGATCGAAGTGGATGACCGCAAGGGCGGCGGCATGTCCGCCGAGGCGGCCCTGCTGGAAAAGGCGCTGCCAAAGGGGGCAACCCTGTGCGTTCTGGATGAACGCGGCACCGTTGAGACTTCTCCGAAATTTGCAAAACGTCTGGCGGGCTGGCGCGATGGCGGGGTCGGTGATCTTGCCTTTGTCATTGGGGGCGCCGACGGGATAGACCCAGCCCTGCGCGCAAAGGCGCATCACGGGCTGTCATTCGGCAAGATGGTCTGGCCGCATATGCTGGTACGGGTGATGCTGGCCGAACAATTGTACCGTGCCGCATCCATCCTGTCCGGCGGGCCGTATCACCGCAGCTGACGGGCAGGTAGCCTGAGGCGGTGGCCGTGTCAGACCTTAACGCAGCTTGATGCGTTTGATATCGGGTGACCAGCCGTTCACCGTATCGCGCGCCTGAATGCCGATTTCGGTCACCCCCTCGGGGATGCTGACCCCTGAAAGGGACCGGGTGAAGGGCTGCTCATTCACATGGGGGTGGGCCAGATTGCGCAGGCCCAGTTCCTTGCCGTCGCCATCCACGATGCGCCAGCCATCGGCATAATCGTCCCAGCCGGTATCTGTGTGCTTGATGGTCACATCAAAGTTCCAGGTATCGCCGGTTTTCTTGATGTTGACGTTCTGAATGACCGGCGGGTCCGCCAGCGCGGGTGTCGTGGCAAGAGCTATGGCCAGTATGGATCGCTTGAACATGGGACTCACCTTGGGAGGATTGGAACGTATATATTTACCATATCTACTTTTCCAAGAGTATCCCCCGGGAACGGGAGGCAAACTCCCGTCGCCAGATCACAAATAGTGTCACAAATGCACCAGCGATCAACATCAGGGCGCCCCCCAGCCAGGCCACGCTGGCCAGCCCGAAATAGATCGAGCGCAACCCCCGGTTGAAGCTGCGCGCGGCAAAGATGTTTATTTCAGCGGCCTTGTGGGCCATCCGGGGCGCTTTGGGGTCGGTGGCGTCATTGGGCACCGCCGCCATCAGGACGGAACAATAGCCGAAGAGCCGGTTTGACCAGATGAACTTCAGAAAGGCGTTCGCCAGGAAGAAGACCACAAGCAGCAGTTTGATTTCCCAGACAAAGACGGGCTGATGCGCAAATGTCAGATCCTTTGCCACGCTGGCAAGACGTTCGGCATTGCCAATCAGCGCGAGTGTCCCGCCGATGGCGATCACGCAGGTGGAGGCAAGGAAAGACGAACCCTGCCTCAGCGTGCTGATGGTCTGCGCATCGAAAATGCGGGGCTGGCGGGTGATCATCTGGCGCATCCATTCGCGACGATAATCTGCCATCAGGACCGATACCGAAGGCCGGTGGGCGGCCGGGTTCTCGATCCGCCATCCAAGAGACAGCCAGAGAAGGATGATGATTACCACGGCTGAAAAATCCAGCGGGTCAAACAGGGCAAGGCGGTCGATCCAATTCATGGGTTGTTCATACGCGACTGGAATACTATTGCCATAGCGGTAAATTGGTCATATTATTTTACCAAATTGGAGTAGTGCGATGGAAATGCCGATCCCGGATGCTACGGTCCTTGCCCGCAAGGCACGTATCGTGGCGCGTTTGCGTGACGTATTGCCGGGGAATGCGGTGATCGACGATCCGCGAGAGACGCGGGCCTATGAATGCGACGCGCTGACTGCCTACAGATGCGCGCCGATGGTGGCGGTGCTGCCCTCCACCACGGCGGAAGTCTCTGCTGTTCTGCGGATCTGCCATGCCGAAGGGGTGCCGGTGGTGCCGCGCGGGTCGGGGACATCGCTGGCAGGGGGTGCTTTGCCAACCGCGGATTGCGTGATCCTCGGTGTGGCCCGGATGAATGCGGTGATCGAAACCGATTACGTCAACCGCCTGATACGGGTGCAGACGGGACGCACCAATCTCAGCGTGACGGGTGCGGTCGAGGCGGATGGATTTTTCTATGCGCCCGACCCGTCCAGCCAGCTGGCTTGTGCCATCGCCGGGAACATCGCGATGAATTCGGGCGGGGCACATTGCCTGAAATACGGCGTGACAACCAACAATCTGATGGGGGTCACCATGGTGATGATGGATGGCGAGATTGTTGAGATCGGCGGCGGACATCTCGATGCCGGGGGTCTTGACCTGTTGGGGCTGATCTGCGGATCGGAAGGCCAGCTTGGTGTCGTGACCGAGGCGACGCTGCGGATCCTGCCCAAGCCGGAGGGCGCGCGGCCTGTCCTGATGGGATTTGACGACAATGAGGTGGCAGGGGCCTGTGTGTCGGACATCATCAAGGCGGGTGTGCTGCCGGTGGCGATCGAATTCATGGACCGCCCCTGCATCGAGGCGACGGAGGCTTTTGCAAAGGCGGGATACCCGATGTGCGAGGCATTGCTGATCGTCGAGGTTGAGGGATCAGACGCCGAGATCGACCATCAGCTTTCGCTGATCAAGGAGATTGCACTGCGTCATGACCCGGTAGAGCTGCGCGAAAGCAAATCGGCGGAGGAATCGGCCAAGATCTGGCTTGGCCGCAAGTCTGCCTTTGGCGCGATGGGGCAGATCAACGATTACATGTGCCTTGACGGGACGATTCCGGTCTCTTCCCTGCCGATGGTCTTGCGCCGGATCGGTGAGATGAGCGCGGAATACGGCCTGAAGGTCGGCAACGTCTTTCATGCGGGCGATGGGAACATGCATCCGCTGATCCTGTTCGATGCGAACAAGCCCGGCGATCTGGAGCTGTGCGAAGCCTTCGGGGCAGAAATTCTCAAGCTGTGTGTCGAGGTGGGGGGCTGCCTGACCGGAGAGCATGGCGTGGGGATCGAGAAACGGGACCTCATGCATGTTCAATACGCGCCGGAGGATCTGGAGGCGCAGATGGCGGTGAAAGACGTGTTTGACCCGGCGTGGCTGTTGAACCCGGCCAAGGTGTTCCCGCTGAATGCCTCGGAACGGCGGCGGGCGGCGATGCTGGCGGCTGAGTGATGTCGCCGGGTGACTGCGGCAATGCATTGGGGGCGCTGCCCCCAAACCCCCGGGAATATTTAAGGCCAAAAAGAAAATGAATCTCAGTTCGGAAAAAGAAGTCAGCGCAGCAATTGCCGGGGCCAGGGGCCCTCTGTCGGTTTGCGGTGGCGCTACGCGTGGTCTGGCCGGCGCGGGCGAGGCCCTGAGCGTGGCGGGGCTCTCTGGGATCACGCTTTACGAACCGGGTGCGCTTACCATGGTGGCGCGGGCCGGAACACCTGTCGCGGAGATCGAACAGGCCCTCGCCAGGGAAAACCAGCGGCTGGCATTCGAACCGATGGACCACAGGGGGCTTCTGGCCACGAAAGGCGAACCCACCATCGGCGGGATATTCGCGGCAAATGTCGGGGGGCCGCGACGCCTTGCCGTAGGGGCGGCGCGGGATTTCCTGCTGGGGGTTCGATTTGTCGACAGTCAGGGTGTGGTCATCAAGAATGGCGGGCGGGTGATGAAGAATGTCACGGGCTATGATCTGGTCAAGCTGATGGCAGGGTCATGTGGCACGCTGGGGGTTCTGACGGAGGTGTCGATGAAGGTTCTGCCCCGACCCGAGACGGAGGCAACTCTTGTACTGTCCGGTCTGGACGATATGCGTGCCGTCGCGGCGCTGTGTCGCGCGATGGGCAGCCCCTTTGAGGTCACCGGCGCGGCACATGATCCGGGCGCCGGGGAAAGCTATCTGCGGCTTGAGGGGTTTGAAGATTCGGTTGCCTACCGACTGCGGCGGTTGAAGGACCTGTTGGCCAGCGCCGATGCGCATGTGCTGCAATCCGATGCCTCGGCGCGGAAATGGGCCGCACTGCGGGATGTCGAGGCGTTTCACGGCGTTTCGGGCGATGTCTGGCGGGTGTCGTGCAAGCCCTCGGCCGGGCCGGAACTGGCGGCAAGATCGGGTGCCGATGCGCATTTTTTCGACTGGTCCGGCGGGCTGATCTGGTTGCGGGTGCCGACGGGCCATGACCTGCGCGGTCGGCTGGGGGCGTTTGACGGCCATGCGACCCTGATCCGGGCCGACGCGGCGACCAAGGCGCGCTTGGGCCGATTCCAGCCGGAATTGCCCGGCGTGGCGCGGTTGGCCGCGGAATTGCGCGCGCGGTTCGACCCGAAGGGTATCTTCAATCCGGGATTGATGGAGGCTGTATGACAGTTCTGATCGGTATCTTTGCGATCTTCTTTGTCGGGGGGCCGCTGACCTTCCGGGCATTGACCCGACCGGCCCCGTCGCGTGATGCGCTGCAGGCACTTATTGTCTTTGCCGGAGTCTTTGCCCTGTTCGGGCTTGGGCTGCGCTTTGGTTTTGCGGGGCTATGGGGGCACGAGGAGATGCTGACGGTGGGGGGCATTCTGGCGCTGTGGTTCGCCTGGATCGGTGTGCTGGCCCTTGGCGCACAGGCTTTCCGGCGGGCGGAACCGGGGCTGTACATGCGCCGCTGGACCGGCATTCTGGGGGCGGGCGGGACCACGGTGCCCTGGTTCGGTCTGGCTTCCGCCCAGTTGCTGGTCGGATGAACCCGTCGTCAGATCAAAGTTAGCGGAGCCATCATGCAGACCACCTTTACCCCCGCCCAGCTGAAGGATCCCGACGTTGCGCGCAGCAACGAGATCTTGCGGTCTTGCGTGCATTGCGGGTTCTGTACCGCCACCTGCCCGACCTATCAGATACTGGGAGACGAGCTGGACAGTCCCAGGGGGCGGATTTACCTGATCAAGGACATGCTGGAAAACGAACGGGTGCCGGATGCCAAGACGGTCAAGCACATCGACCGCTGCCTGTCCTGTCTGGCTTGCATGACGACCTGCCCGTCGGGGGTTCACTACATGCATCTGGTGGATCATGCCCGCAGTTATATCGAGCAGAACTACAAGCGGCCCTTTGGCGATCGCGCCCTGCGCTGGATGCTGGCGCGTATCCTGCCCCACCCGATGCGGTTTCGCATGGCCTTGCTGGGCGCAAAGATCGGCCGCCCCTTTGCCCGGCTGATGCCGGATGCCCGGCTGCGGGCGATGCTGGAAATGGCGCCCAGGGTCATCCCGCCGGTCAGCCGCAATGATGACCCGCAGACGTTCCCTGCCAAGGGGAGGCGCAGGATGCGGGTGGCGCTGATGACGGGCTGTGCCCAGAAGGCGCTGAACACCGATATCAACGATGCCACGATCCGGCTGTTGACCCGCATGGGTTGCGAGGTTGTCGTGGTTCGGGGGGCGGGATGTTGCGGAGCCCTGACCCATCACATGGGCAAGACCGACGAAAGCCATCGTTCCGCGGCGCGCAACATTCGTGCCTGGACCGCCGAAATGGACGGCGCGGGGCTGGACGCCATCGTGATCAACACCTCGGGCTGCGGCACGACGGTCAAGGATTATGGCCATATGTTCCGGAACGATCCCCTGGCAGAAGATGCCGCGCGGGTTTCCGCAATTGCCAGGGATGTTTCCGAAGTTCTGGTCGACCTGTCCGATGCGTTTGCGGCTGATGGGGAAAGCCCGGGTTCCGGCGATCACCTGGCAGGGGCGGATGCAGGGCGCGGTGATCCTCACCGCCCCGCAGCGGGGCTGACAGTGGCCTATCACGCGGCCTGTTCGCTGCAGCACGGCCAGCAGATCAAGAGCCATCCAAAGGACTTGCTGAAGGCCGCCGGGTTCACCGTGGTGGAGCCTGCGGATCCGCACCTGTGTTGCGGCTCCGCAGGGACGTACAACCTGATGCAGCCGGAAATTTCAAAGCAACTGAAAACCCGGAAAATCCGGACGCTGGAGGCACGGCAACCCGATGTGATCGCGGCGGGCAACATCGGCTGCATGATGCAGATCGGATCTGCGGCTTCTGTCCCGGTAGTGCACACGGTGGAATTGCTGGACTGGGCCTCAGGCGGGCCGGTGCCGCCCGCCCTGAGCGGAAAATTGTCGGCCGAGGCGGAAATTCCCCGGCTGCGTTAAGGGTGCTGCCCAATTTTTGCCGCAAGTTGTCCATAACAAGGCACGAGTGGCTTGGCTTAGGGGAAATTCGTGCGGCGTTTACTGGCATTTACTTTGATGGTGGTCGTCACCGCAACGGCGGTTGTAGCGCAGGATGCCCGGCTCAAGCGTCTGGATTCCGGTGATGATGCCGCCGCATGGGAGGCCGTGGGGCGGCTGGATATCGCCGGAAGCGGATTTTGCACCGGCACGCTGATCGCCCCCCGCCTTGTGCTTACCGCGGCGCATTGCCTGTTCGACCGCGAGACGAAACAGCGTGTGGATCACAGCAAGGTGCGCTTTCTTGCCGGGTGGCGAAACGGCCGCGCCGGGGCCTACCGGGACATCCGCAGGGCGGTGGTGCACCCCGATTACGTTTATGACGATGTCGTCTCATCCGATCGGGTGCGCAATGACCTGGCGCTGCTGGAGCTGCAGCGGCCCATCAACAACACGACGATCAAGCCTTTCGGCACTGCCGCACGCCCCAGACCGGGCGATTCCGTTGGTGTGGTCAGCTATGCCAAAGACCGGTCCGAAGCCCCCTCGCTGCAAGAGCTCTGCAAGGTGATCGCGCAGCAGGAGGGCGTTCTGGTGACCTCTTGCTCGGTCGATTTCGGATCAAGCGGCGCGCCGATCTTCTCGCTGGAAAACGGCGAGGCCCATGTCGTCTCCGTGGTCTCGGCCAAGGCAGAGGTCGAGGGGGAAACGGTTTCTCTCGGTACGGCGCTGTCCACGCCACTGGCATTGTTGCAGGCGGAACTGGTCGCCGGAAAAGGTGTGTTCCCGGTCAGTGGCAGCGGCAGCAAGAGCATCCTGGCCGGGCAACGTGGCACGGATACGGGCGCGAAGTTCGTGCGCCCCTGATCTGTCAGCGGGGTCTTGAAACCCCGATATGGTATTCCCACATCTTCGATATCAGGACGCCTCTGCAGGGTCCTGACAACAAGGCCGGGCCTGTCCAATGGTGGAAGGTCCATATCGTTAATCGCTCGAAGATGAGGATGACACATGCGTACTTATGATTTTGCACCGCTTTACCGTTCCAGCGTTGGCTTTGACCAGATCGCCAACATGATGGACCGCGTGTTGAGCAATGATGGGGCAACCCCCAGCTACCCCCCTTACAACATCGAGAAACTCGACGACGACAGCTATCGCATTTCGATTGCGGTGGCAGGTTTTGCCGACGCTGACCTGAGCGTCGAGGTCCGTGAAAAGGCACTGATCGTGTCTGCGCGCAAAGCGGATGCGGATGAAGAAAAGACCTATCTGCATCGCGGTATCGCGACACGGGCATTCGAACGCCGGTTCCATCTGGCAGATCACGTCCAGGTGACGGGTGCCGCGCATGCCAACGGGATGCTGCACATCGAACTGCAGCGCCAGGTTCCCGAGGCACTGAAGCCCCGGCAGATCCAGATCGCATCGGATACCAAGGTGCTGGACAAGGATGTCGTCGACGCGAAATCCGTCAACTGAGGCGGCCGGTTCACGCTGGTCAGCCCCAAGGGGCGGATCACGGTCTGAACCTCACTCAAGATGGACCGGGCCCGGAGCAGAGATGCTCCGGGTTTTTTGATGAGCGGCGCTCAGGCTATGGGTTTTTCCAAATGTGGCCGATGTTCATCCGCCGGTGTCCACCCTGACAAAAAAGGGGGCCGGATCTGCCGTGGCAGAACCGACCCCCGGGACAGCCGAGGCAGTCTTGGGTTCAAACCGGGAGAAATCAGTTTGTCTGCGTCTCGGTGCCCGTCCCTGCGCCATTGCCCAGCTGCTGCTGGACTGCGGCGGCGAATTCCTGTTCGGTGACTTCCAGTTCGAGCTGGCCTTCGGCATTCAGCTGGTCGGCGCTCTGGATCGACACGCGGCCGCCTTCGACATCATATGAATCACCCAGGGCGATCTCATAGCGGTTCATGCCGTCTTCCAAAGCGGTCACTGTCTCGATCTTGCCGATCACCGCATCGTCTGACGTCACCGCGACAGCCGTGCCGTTTTCGATCGCCTCGGTCGTGGCGCTGTTGATCTCGGCGGTGGCTGCGGGTGCGACTTCGGTTGTCGGCTGTTCAGGTGTCGGCGAGGTTGCCGGTGCTTCCTGCGCCATCAGCGGCATGGAGAAAGCGGCCGCGAGAGCTGTCGATCCGACGAGGGTCCGGGTGATTTTCGAAAAGGTCATAGGTTTTCCTTTCTGTCTGTTAAGGCGAGAGACCGGCAGGCATCCTGCCCACCGGTTGTGGTGCCAACCCGGATATGGGCAGGGGGTTTCCCGCCTGCCACCGCGTCGGCGGCAGCTTGCGCAGATCGCAGGATGTCGGCGGCAGACCGCTTCTTGCGCCCCGTCGCGGGCGTGGTAAGGGGCTTGCAATCGCAGCGCGGTTTCCCGGTGGCGACGGTTACGGAATATTAGGGCGCAACTGCCAGTCTGCCCCGGTCCCCCAGGCCGGAGCCGTGATGCGTGTCGTTTCCCCAATTCTGCTGGCAGTGCTGTGCGCATCGGTTCCATGCAACATTGCCCGCGCCGAAAGCGGATCGTTGTTTTCGCAAGGGAACTGGGGCGGCGCGCGGGGCGGTTTGATTGCAACGCCTGCCCTTTCGCGTGACAGCAAGGGGACCCCCAGCCTGTTCGTGGGCCGTGCCGCGGCCGGCCTGTTCGCGGAAAGACCGGCCCATGAACCTGCCTTCGACACTGCGTCGCCGGTGCTGGCGCAGGGCTCTGATGTTGCGCGGTTGCGGGCGCTGATCGGTGCGGCGGAATCGCGGCGCGATGGCTATGAGGCCGTCCAGCATGGGGCGCGCGTCAAAACGCCGAAACCCCCGACACAGATGACATTGGCCGAAATTTACCGCTGGATCGGGCAAACACCGGGCCAGCCACATGCCATCGGCAGATACCAGTTCATCCCCGCAACCTTGCGCCGGGTTGTGGCAAAGCTTGGGATCGCCCCGAATACTAGGTTCAGCCCCGCTGTTCAGGACCGTCTGGCAGATGTCCTGTTGGCGGAGGCGGGTCTGCATGAATTCCGCGCGGGCAGGCTGGGGCGCGTGGCCTTCATGAACAATCTTGCAAAGATCTGGGCCGGTTTGCCCAATGTCACCGGCAAGTCGCATTATCACGGATATGCAGGCAACCGGGCGTCGATCACATGGGCCCGGTTCGACGCAGAGATGGCGAGGATTGATCCGGCGGTGATTGCTGGCCATGGGGTTGAGTAGCGGGCGCCCCCCTCACCCTAACCCTCTCCCCCGTGGGGGAGAGGGGATTTGTTTCACCTGTGGCGACCGGGCAGTCAGACGGACATGCAGATGTATTTCATTTCGAGGTAGTCTTCGATCCCGTGGTGGCTGCCTTCGCGGCCCAGGCCGGATTGCTTGACGCCGCCGAAGGGGGCAACCTCGGTGGAGATGATCCCGGTGTTCACGCCGACGATGCCGTATTCCAGCGCCTCGGCCACCTTGTAGACGCGGCTCAGGTCCTTGGCATAGAAGTAGGAGGCGAGGCCGAAGATCGTGTCATTGGCCATTGCGATCACATCGTCTTCGTTTTCGAACTTGAACAGCGGGGCGAGGGGGCCGAATGTCTCTTCCTTGGCGACTTTCATGTCCTGGGTCACGCCGGTGATGATGGTCGGCGCGAGGAAGTTGCCCGCGAGCTTTTCTTCTGTCGATCCCAGAACGATCCGGGCACCCTTGGAAACGGCATCCTCCACATGTTCCCTGACCTTTTCGCTGGCGTCACCGTTGATCAGCGGCCCCAGTTCGACACCCTCCGCGAAGCCATCGCCGACCTTCATCTTGCTGACGCGGTCCTTCAGTTTGGCAGCGAAAGCGTCGTAGACGCCTGCCTGGACATAGATGCGGTTGGCGCAGACGCAGGTCTGGCCGTTGTTACGGAACTTGCACAGGATCGCGCCTTCGACCGCGGCGTCGAGATCGGCGTCGTCAAAGACGATGAAGGGGGCGTTGCCGCCCAGTTCCATGGAACATTTCATGACCTGATCGGCGGCCTGACGCAGCAGGATGCGCCCGACTTCGGTAGAACCGGTGAAGGTCAGTTTGCGCACGGCTGGGTTTTCGCAGAATTCCTTGCCCACGGCAGAAGAAGACGAGGAGGGCACCACGTTGAACACCCCGGCGGGGATGCCGGCACGTTCGGCCAGGACACCCATGACGATGGCCGACAGCGGTGTTTCCGCAGCGGGACGGGCGACGAAGGCGCAGCCTGCGGCCAGTGCGGGGGCAGCCTTGCGGGTGATCATCGCATTGGGGAAGTTCCAGGGTGTGATCGAGGCCGCAACCCCGATGGGCTGCTTGATCACCGTGATGCGTTTGTCGCGCTGATGACCGGGAATGGTTTCGCCGTAGATGCGTTTGGCTTCTTCGCCGAAGAATTCGATGAAAGATGCGCCATAGGCGATTTCACCCTTGGCTTCGGCCAGCGGCTTGCCCTGTTCGGCGGTCAGGATCGTGCCAAGATCGTCCTGGTTCTCCATCATCAGGTCGAACCATTTGCGCAATACATTGGCGCGTTCCTTGCCGGTCCAGGCGGCCCATTCCTTTTGCGCCTTTTCGGCCTGTGCGATGGCACCTGCGACCTGCGCGCGGCTCAGGTCCGCAACCTTGGCGATCACATCGCCGCGGGCGGGGTTGGTTACATCAAATGTACCATCCTCGCCATCCACCCATTTGCCACCGATATAGGCGCGGGTTTCCAGGAGGCCGGGATCCTTGAGCATGGATTTCAGATCGGTTTTTGCGTCTGTCATTTGGTTGTCTCCGCTTTTGTTTGTGGAACCCAAAGCAACATTGGCTATGATTGTCCAGTTCCCGTTTGGTTTCGGGGCACTATCCAGAGGACGACTTATGACGCAGTTTGACGATGCCTATGACAATTCCGGCCATATCGAGGGCGCTGAAACATACCCTCCGAAGTGGGAAAAAGCAGCTGCTGCTTTTCGCCAGGAGCTGGGGGCGCGGGCGCAAATCGGGGTGTCATATGGCCCTTCTGACAGGCAGGTCTTTGATTTCTTTCAGCCCGAAGGCGTGTCGCGCGGGACCGTGATTTTTGTTCATGGCGGTTACTGGAAGGCATTCGACAGCAGCTATTGGTCCCATCTGGCTGCGGGGCCGCTGTCGCGCGGCTGGGCTGTCGCCATGCCGTCCTATGATCTGTGCCCCGACGTGCGCATCGGTGAAATCACCACCCAGATTGCCGCCGCCGTTACCGAGATTTCCAGGCGGACATTCGGCACATTGTCGCTTGCGGGACATTCGGCAGGCGGGCATCTGGTGTCGCGGATGACCGATCCGCTGGTGCTGCCATCCGAGGTGCGCGACCGGATCGCGAATATTGCCCCGATTTCCGCCGTTGCCGACCTTGCACCGCTGATGCAGACATCGATGAACGACATTCTGGGGATCGACGCGGCAGAGGCACAGGCGGAAAGCCCGGTCAACATGAGCCCGCCGCATGGCGTCAATGTGACCGTCTGGGTCGGTGCGGATGAACGGCCCGCCTTTCTTGAACAGTCCGAACAGCTCTCGCGGGTCTGGGGAGCGCGGCAGGTCGTTGTCGAGGGCAAGCATCATTTTGACGTGATCGATGCCCTGGCCGATCCTGAAAGCGACATGGTCCGGGCTGTGCTGGGCGGCTGAACCCTGCCCTGGCCGGTCAGGTTGCGGATCCTGCGCAGGTTGCGCCCGAAGGAGGGGTCCTGCCTGCCCGGAGGTAAGCGCCCGATCAACCTTGACCCGGCAGATCAGTTCAACAATACCGATGTGAAATTCACGTTCGGGCCAATTCTTCAGGATGCGGCGCGGCAATGAAAGAGCCTGGATGCAAGACAAGCTGATTGACGATGAAGAGATCCGCCTTGCGCTCCTGCGCGGATACAACATCCTGGACACGGCGCCCGAGGAAGGCTTCGATGAAATCGCACGACTTGCGGGCGAGATATGCGGGACACCCATCGCATTGGTGTCGCTGGTCGAAAAGGATCGTCAGTGGTTCAAGGCGGTTCAGGGTCTGGATGTGACGGAAACCCCCATCCAGATGAGCATTTGTGCGCATGCCATCCAGTCCGGCGATTATCTGGAGGTTCAGGACACAACCAATGACCCGCGCACGGCTGCAAATCCGCTTGTCACAGGCGATGAGCAGATCAGGTTTTATGCGGGGGCTTTGCTGACATCGGCCGATGGCGTGGCGTTGGGCACATTATGTGTTCTGGACCGTGTGCCGAGGGTGCTGACAGAAATGCAGCGCACCACGCTGAAGATCCTGGCAAAGCAGGTGATGCGTCATCTTGAGCTGCGTGAAGCCTTGGGTGCTGCGGAGATGCTGCGCCGCGAGGTCGATCACAGGGTCAAGAACTCCCTTCAGGCGCTGGAGGCGCTGATCCGCATCCAGACGCGTTCGGTCAAGACAAACGAGGCGCGCGAGGCGCTGGAGGCTGTACAGGGACGGCTGGCCATGGTCAGCAACCTGCATGAGGCACTGTATCTGTCCGATGCGGGTGCCATGGTAAATCTGAGCGGCTTTCTTGACCGGGTGGTTCAGACGGCGTCGGCGCAGATGCCGCAGGGCATCCATGTGCGTCATGAGGTGGAACCCTGCAAGCTCCAGTCCCGGGCTGCCTCAGCGGTCGGAATGATCGTGAACGAGGCCATCGCGAATGCTGCGAAATATGCCTTCGAGGGGCGTGACAAGGGGGCTTTCGACATCACCGGCAAGATTGAAGGCGAAAGCTATGTGCTGATCTGTGCCGACGACGGCGGGCCGCCTGCTGCGGGGGGCGTTCAGACCATCGTCGGAACCGGCCTGGGGATGCGCATCATGCAGGCGGCAGCGCAGCAGCTGGGGGGCGAGTTGACCTCGCATTCCGGTGAAAAAGGGCATGTTGTGACCCTGCGCTGGCCACTGACCTGACTCAATGCCCTCTTTTCAAGGGCATGGGCTTTTGCCACACTCTGCTTAAATTGCGGGTGTGGGTGATGTAAATTGCCATAACATTACCTACGTGTACTTTAACTTATTGGAAAGCGGAGACTTTAATGTCGAATTTGGATGCACAGGTCAAGGAATCCCAGGCGCAGGTCGCACAGGCGCAATCCAAGATTGCAGAGCTGACCAGCCGGATCGAGACAGCGCGGGCCAAGCTGAAGACGGGTGACGATGCGATGATCGACATCGAGAACGCGTCTCTGGAAGATGTCCACGCCCATACCGATGTGATGAACGCGAACATCGCCGAACTGATCATGGGCCTGGACGATGTCACCGCCGGGTTCAGCCGCGATTTCGACGAGATGCGCAACAAGACGGGGATGGAAACCTTTATCGGTATCTTCTCCCGCGCAAAGGCGGACAGCATGCGGCAGGAACGGGTGCGCTCTGCCTCGATCGACGACAAGTTGCAGGATCTGATCAGCAAATCCGACGTGATCGTCCAACTGCTGGAGGGGCAGTTGGCGATGTTGGAAGAGCAGAAGGTCAAGGTCGAAAGCAACCTGAGCGAGACGCTGGATGAACGCGAGCTGACAGTGGGAGAGCTGGAAACCATCCGTGCCGATATCGGCGGCATGGACCCGGACATCATCAAGCTGGAAAACGCCATCGCGTCAGAAGCGGATGCCGCGAAACGTACCAAGCTGGAAACCGAGCTGGCAGAGGCCAACGCGAAGTACAACGCGCTGGTGCAGGAGGAGCAGGTCAAGCTGGCCAAGTCCCAGACGCTGGAGCGCTATATCGAAAAGGGCAAGACCTGGATCGACTCCCTGCAGAACCAGGCGGCGACGCAGATGGTGCTGATCAACAAACTGCAGACGGACACAAAGCAGCGCGTGGTGCTCTATGACGCGCTGACCAAATCGCTGAAAACCGCCCAACAGCAGGACGTTGCCCACCGCATCAACGAGATCGGTGTGAAGACGGACCAGGAGGCGCAATCGGCCATGGCCGGGATCGGCGCCGCCACCAACGCCCGCATGGCCGAGATGATGGAGAAACACGAGGATCACATGGTGTTCGCGCGTGAAGTTCTTGAGGCCAAGGCCAAGGCGGATGAGCGTTTCGCACGGCGGTTTGCCGCGATCATCGAGAAACATGACAGCAATCAGTATGGCGGCTGAAAAGGAATACAGGAACAGGCATTCGGGAAACTTGCTTTCCGACCGAGGCAGGCGCGACTTGTTGATTGGTATTTCGCTTGTTGGCCTTCCGCCCCTTCTGGTGGTTGTCTTCAATATCGGCATTGGAGCCAATTTCTATGCTCTGGGGTTGTTGATTGCCGTGTTCCTTATCATCCGGACGTGTAGCCGGGAGTTAAACTGGCTCATTCTGAAAAGACGCTTTTTTGATGGCTGATCTTACGCTTTCGCAAGACCACGTCGGCATCACCGACACCTTCGCGTCGCGCCGCTACTTCGCCAAGTTCGAAGGCATCATGCAGCACATGTTGCATGTGGCCGGAGTGATGGAGGCCGAAGGGGCGCTGGACCGGGATGAAATCGACATTCTCACCCGCTATGCCGCCAAGCTGACCCATAGTTTCCGTGCGCTCAGCTACAAGTACCTGCTGGTGGGGCGCGAGACGGGCCGCTTCTTTGGTTCGTTGACAATGGACAACCGCGACAGCGGCTTTCCGGTGGCGGCGGAAATCATGACCATGGCCAATGACGCGCAGCAGGCCGCCAAACACCTGGAAAACATGCCGACCGAGGCGCGGCTGAAGGATGAGATGGTGCAGACCATTCTCGGCGACCGGAAAATTCCCACCAAGCTGCAATTCGCCCTGTCCCAGCGGATGTATTATGCGGAACTGGCGCGGGGTGATCTGTTCTGGGTGCAGAATGATCCGCAGGCGGCCTGGCTGGGCAATGTGAGCGAGGGGCGCAGGCGATTCCGCCTGCACTGGGCCACTTACGATTCAGAGGTCAACCTGCCGGTCATCTATCTGATGGAACTGGAGGATTCCGGCCGGATCGGTCTGCCCAAGGATGAACGCCGCTGGCCGGAGGTGCAGGCCCATCTGAGCGCGCAGGCGCTGGGCGGGCTGAAACTGCTGACCATCGCGCGCGGCTTTGATCAGGACTTTGACGATCTGCACCCCAAACGGCTGCGCCGGTTCCATCTGGGGCCGATGTACAGCCACGCCTACACCCGGCAGGCGGGCCCTCTGCGCGAGGTTCTGGCAGAGGCGAATGCGCCTGCGGGCCAGGACTGGGCGCTGGTCTGGACCGAGGAAGAACTGGTGAGCGACCGGGTGATCGAAGAGAAATCGGGCTGGTTCTCGACGGTCGAGCGGGAAGTCTTCGCGCTTGATCCATTTGGCGTGCAGGGGCCGGACCTGGGCGCCACGCGGACGGAGCGCAGCATCATCCTGCCCCAGCGGCCCTATCAGGTGCTGGAGGAAAAACGCCCCCCCGGCTTTGCCTCGGTGCGGAAATATGTGGTCAGCCCGAAAGGACGTGTTCTTCGATATTAGCGACGTCGTGCCGGAAGAGTGTATTTATTGAACAATGAAAATGAGTTTGAGATATGAGCCAGACATCTGACGCGATGGAGCTTCGGGAAGAGGATATTGCAAAGCACGTGAGCGTGGCACTCTCCCTGCTGGAGGGGTTCGACCACGCGCCGCGCATCGGCAAGGCCGCGGATGAGGTGCCCCGGTCAGAGCGGTCGCCGGGCATCGGCGCGCGGCGGCGGTTCCGCAGCACGACGCCGGGTCTGGCCACGCGGCGGACCACGCCCAGCGGTGCGGTGCAGCTGCTGGCGCGGATCGAAGGGGCGGATGATGGTGACACGCTGGTCACGCCCCTGCAGGCCACCGTGATGCACGCCCTGCGCCGCGCCACAGCCATCGCGCTGGCCGTAGCCGAGAATGTGGCGGAGCAATCCGGGCTCGGCGATCTGAAACGCGCGAACCTGGAAGGGTCTCTGCCTGCCGCGCGCAAGTCCGAGTTTTCCGAATTGTTGGCGGCGGAGGCGCTGGTGACGCTTTATGTCTTCGGTAACGCCACCGCCTATCTGCTGTCGTCGCATCTGTCCGAAACGACGGTCGAGGTCGGCGATGTGGATGAGGTGCTGACAGACAACGGCCAGACCGCCCTGCATGGCGCGTTGTGGGAGCTGGATCAGGACATCGCGGCGCATGCGCAGGACGATGCGCGGCTGGTGGCCACGGTCAGCGCCTTTGCCGAGGCGCTGATGGAGAAGGTCGCCCTGCGCGCCCAGACCGCCCCGCGCCTTGAAGGGTTCAGGGGCGCGTCCTGGCGTGTCGAGGCGGATGATTTCACAATTGCCGGGTTCAGCCCTGCCTCCAAGGCGAAGTCCACCAAGCTGACCATGACCTTCAAGAAGCCGAATGAGGTCGTGGGCAACCACATCGCCAAATATCAGGCGATGAAACTGGCCAAGATGCTGATGGCCTATGATTTCGACCGCCGCCTGAACCCCTTTGCCGATCTGGGCGGGTTCATCTTTACCTTCATGGGTGACGGTGCGCCGGGGACGGGCAAGACCACGCTGATCCAGATGATGGCAGGGCTGATCAGCGAATATTGCGGCAACGCGGGCTATCCGTTCCGCTATCAGAACCTGAGCACGGACAACATCGACAGCTATCAGGGCAAATCGGGCCAGAACGCCAAGGCCTTTATCAACAACATCATCGACCCCAGCGTGATCGGCTTTGGCACCATCGACGATATCGACCAGCTGGCCGGCAAGCGCGGCGACCGGCAGTCGAGCGCGGGCCAGCTGGAGATCACGGCGGTGCTGATGGAAAGCTTTGCGGGGGCCAATACGGTTGTGCGGGGCAATTGCACCTTCGGCATGTTCTCCAACTACCCCGAGAACGTGGACGATGCCCTGCGCCAGCGTGCCGGGGCGCGGTTCCTTGTGGACGGGCCGCAGACGCGGGAGGATTACGTCGACATCCTGTTTCTGCTGATGGGCAAGAACCACGATATCCCGCTGGGCGATCACAACGTGTTCGAGGCGCAGGCGATCAAGAAGGCGGTGGCGGCCTCGTTTGAATCCCATTCCAGGCCCCATGAGGCGGGGTTGCTGCGCGTCTACGAAGCGGTGCGCGGGGAGATCGGGGAGTTGGATACGATCAACAAGCTGGGGACGTACCTGAAGGGCATCCGGGAGGCCGACGAACGCTTCACGGGCCGCGCGATCAAGAACATCACGGATGCGGTCAAGGTCCGCGCGATGGACTTTGAATTGCCCGATGAATGGATGGAGAACCCCGATCTGTTCCTGTTCAAGGGGTATGACGCGAAGAAGGCGATGATCGAGGACATGCGCCAGCCGATCACGGTGGAGATGGTGATACAGGAGATCAACCGCTACGCCGACAGCGAATTCCGCTATGCCGACAAGTCGGACGAGGTGGCGATCGAGAACGCCGTGCGGGAGATGGGGAGGATGGAAGAGGCGAAGAAGCGGTATTTGGGGGGTAGGGAAGGGTGAGCGCATCTGTGAACATATCAGATGCTGTAACCGCTCTGGCAACACTCCTAATTGCTTGCGCAGCATGGGGTGCAACCATTGCGGCTTGGAAAGGCCTTGGTACTTGGCAGGATCAGGCCAAATGGCAAGCTGATCGCGACCTTGCAAGGCGAATCCTAGTTAGTGTCTACAACTATCGAAATTCTCTCTACTCCGTACGTCATCCTGCCATGCCACATGCTGAAATGGAGCTTGATCCTAAGCCAGAAATTGAACTCACAGCTTCTCAACGTCGAAGTCAGGGCGTGGTTCAAGCCTACGCTCGCAGATGGGAAAAGCATCGAACCTCGCGCGTCGAATTAGATACACTACTAATCGAAGCGGACGCATTATGGGGTAAAGAACTGTCCGAAATAGTAAAATCGATCAAATCGCTCGAACATGAACTCTATATTTACATCGTTAACTATCTCGACGCGAACTACCGAGAGGACCAAGAACTGGCGGCTGAGTATCAAAAGATACTCAAGAAGAAGAGGGACATACTTTATGATTCACTCGATGATGAGAAAGACGAGTTCCGAAAAGACTTCTTGAATGCCCTTGAACCGGTTGAGCATTTCTTGGCGAACAAACTAGGCCGAGCGAAATGAATATCTCTGGGTCAATTGAATCCTGCATTAATTGGAGGCTGCAGTGCCTTCTTGTGATCGTTTAATATGAACCGCCTCATCCGCTACGGCCTCATGTTCGGCAACCTCTTCCACGTGGACTCCCCCGCGTTGGTGGACCGATACAACCGTGCGCTGGAGCATCTGACCGGCAAGCGCACCACCCAAACTGACTTCCACATCGACATCTCCGGCTATTCCCCCGAAGTGGGTGACGAGCTGGGCGATCACCTCTATCTCAACCATGCGGGCGTGAACCGGCAGTTCATCCTGCTGAGCATGGAGCAGCGCACGGCGCCTTTGCTCAACATGAAATTCTCCACCTCGCGCGGCATCCTGCAGCAATTCATCGCCGAGAATGAGGCGCAGTTGTTCGCGCTGACCGCCCGTGACGCGGTGGCGGGAGAGTTGGTGAACAGCGTCTATGATGTCTCAACCCCCGCGCGGCTGTTCGACATAAGACGGGTGAAGGTCGAGGCCGATACCACCGCAGGCACGGTGCGCGACGCGGAAAAGCTGGGGCAGATGGTCGAGCGGTTCAAGACCGAGAAAGACGGCTGGTACGACGACGTGCTGATCGCGCAGATGATCGAACTGGCGGGCAAGACCGGGGATGTGGTGCGCAACCCGGTCAGGCTGCGCCAGATGTCCTTTGACCAGCGGAATTTCTGGACGGCGCATTTCGGCGGGCTCTATCTGTTCCAGGATCTGGATCATCCGGCGGTCGTGGCCCCCTCTGGCAAGGATCATCTGGGCGATCTGCCGATCAAATATGTCTTTGACGCCGACGACCGGAACCAGCTTGCGAAGTTTTTCGAATACAACGGCCTGACCGAAACGATTGTCGAGGCGCGGGGCATCAACTCGGCGGCGATCCTGCGGCAGAAGATGGATTTCATCCTGATCGACGCGGTGGCGGATGAGGGCGGCGACCTGACCGGGGCCACGCGCGCCGATATGCGGCGTCTGGCGCGGGAGCATGTGGACAAGCTGCCGGAGGAGTTCCACGCGCTGGGCGCGCTGGTGAACTGGGCCGAGAACGGCGGCAACTGGCCGCGGATATCCTCGGACCATCCGGCCTATTTCTATACCCTGCGGGCGAGCGATACCAAGGACGCGGCGCTGGTGAACATGCTGCTGGCCGAACTGGCCCCCAAGGACGCGCGGCAGATGTTCATCTGCCACAAGGAATTGTTCTATCAGACCTATGCCCGCTGGCCGGATGCGAAGAAGGCCTATGTTGCCGATTTCCTCGTGGCCGAGTATCAGATGGACAAGGCGGGTGCGCGGGCGGCGCTGTTCGGCCATGATGCGCCGATGGAAGAGCCTGCCCCCCGCAAGCCCGATCCGGTGTCCGACATGATCGCTCGTGTCGGCCCCTGGGGCGCGGTGAGGGAGAGATAGATGTTTGCACTGGCGCGTCTTGTGGTGATCGGCTTTGTCGTTCTGACGATCATCTATGTCTGTCTGTCGTTCTATTCGCGCAGCGTGCGGCGGTCGAAGCTGCGCAAGAAGTGGTACGAGGGCAAACAGCTGGTGGACCGCGACACCTTTGTGCAGCGCGGGCTTGAACGCTATGACGGGTCGATCCGGCGCAAGCTGATCCTGGGCGTCTATATCGTACCCGTCGTCGTTGTCGGCGTGGTCATTTACCTGACGAATTTTTCCTGAGAGGGGCCAACATGGCGATTATCAAGTGGGTTTTCTGGATCACCATCTGGGTGCTGGTGGCGGCCTTCTTCCACTACACACTGCCGCAGGTGGATATCGTCCGGGTCACCGATACCTATGAAAAGCGCGTCGATCCGGGTGAGAACTCGATCTTCTGGGCGCAGGCGGATATCGGAACGGACGGGACGCTGGCGAACCGGGATGTGTTCTTCATCCAGACGCGGCGCGCCAAGGGTGACGTCATGGTTTATCGCAACGAGGATACAGGCTGGGGCTGGCCGCCCTATTTCAAGTTCGACACTTCGAACCTGCAGGCAGAGGCGGCGGATGCCAAATCGACCGAGGCGGCGCCGGAATGGTATGCGATCAAACACTACGGCTGGCGCAACGAGTTCCTGACGGTGTTTCCCAACGCCATATCGCTTCGCAAGGTCGAGGGGCCCGACGCTTCCAAGGGCATCCCCTGGCTGAACATCATCATTCTCACGCTTTTCTTTGCCATCGTCTATGCCATCTGGGTGCGCTGGCGGCGGTTCCGGCGGGCGCGGATCGACCCGACGCTTGAGGCGCTTGAGGATGATCTGGCGGAGAAACGGCAGGGTATGTCGCGGTGGATCGGGAGCTGGCGGGCAAAGAAGTGACCGCGCTGTTGTGATCCGGGTGCTCCGGTGAGGGGGCGGCTTGCCCTCTCGCTCCCCCAAGCGGCGGTTTGCCGGCAAAAGAACGATGATCTGCGTCAGTCTGCGAACAGATAGTCCGTCTTGGCGATTTCGCGGGCCTTGTCCTTGGAGATGTTCAGGAATTTCTCAAGGTTTTCGGCGTTGAGCTCGGGATCGGCAGCCTCGCGGATGCGAATGTGGTTCTCGAACTGGGCGTCGCGGATGCGGTCGCTTTCGTGCACCATGTCGTTGCGGATCGTCGGCAACAGGCGTTCCAGCGTGTCCTGCGATGTCTGTTCCCCGGCAAGGCCCACGCGCATCGCATGGCCGATCAGGTAGTCGTCGGTGAACTGGCATTCGATTTCCAGAATGCGGGTGATGGACCGGTCCGAGGCGAAATCGTTCAGAAGCTCGATATTGCCCGGGTCCATGCAGACGATCATGCGGTCGGTTTCGAAATAGTCGAACAGCATCCGCATCAAGGCCCGCCGGTGACGGTGGCGTTTTTCCAGCGTGTTCTGGATGCCGCCCAGATCGGGCAGGGTCGTATCTTCTTCGTTGAAGAGGTACTCGATCGCGGGGACGTTGGTGACCTGCCGGATGCGGTCGAGGACCCTTTTGGCGACGTGCCATTTCTTGCAGACAACGATCAGCAGTTCCCGTTCGCGTCCCAGCGTGCTTTCGGTTTCCCAGAAACGGGTGGCAAAGCGGCGGCCGATCCGGCCCCGGCCTGACAGGAACTTGAACAGGCCGCGGCCTTCGTTGCTGATCTGGAACTGGACGCCCTCGGCGGCGTAGAGCAGCCCGAGCCTGCGTTTCAGGTCCTGCGCCTCGGGGCTGATCTTGCGGGCGAAAAGGTAATCCTGGCTGAGCAACAGCTCGTAATGGTCATTGTAGAAATTGACCGGCATCCCGTAATCCGTGAACATCAGGAAGGTCAGGGTGCGGCAGCGGATCTCGACCTCGGGCACCAGGTGGCGGACCAGCGTCTGAAAGAAGGTTTCATCGGGAATCCAGGTGGACCGGAAGAAACGGACGACATCGCGGCGCTTTTTCACAAAATCCAGCAGCCATTCAACGGTGCGGCGGCGCAGGCACCACCACTGGCTGCCAATCATGATCTGCAGATCGGCGGGGATGTTGCGGGTCAGCCCCAGTTTCTTCTGGATCTCGTACATCCAGTAGAACCGCTTTTTCTGGGTCCGTTCATTGAACCAGTGCCGGTAGATCAGACGTTCCTCTTTCCAGCCGGTCTTGATCCAGTCGCTTTCGAAGTAGTCGAAGCTTTCGATGAAATCGGCATCGTTGTCGTCAAGGAACTGGTGGGTGTACTCCGCCGACTTGATCGCCATGCAATCGCCGGAAAGCATGTAGAAATGCGTTGCGCGGGGAAACGCCTCAACGGCGGAGGTCAGGGCGCTGAGTGTTGCCTGCACAAGGGACCATTCGCCCCAGCCGCATTTCACACGTTTCTTCGCGAAGATCACGTTCGGGTTATTGTCCAACGCCGCGCGGATCTGCTGGTAATGCTCGGGCTTTGCCCGGGAGTCGAAGTGGATCGACATATAGTCGCCGGCCGTCGTCAACCGCTCTGCCTGCCGGATGATCGCCAGCGGGTCCTTGTGACAAAGCAGTATGTAAGCGATTTTGGCCACGGCTGAAACGAACTGCCTCTTTACCTTGTATTGTTTACCTAGATAATGATGAAGCAACATTGAATAAACCGCATTTATTTGCTTTTTTGCGGCAACTCAGAACTGTTGCTAAAAACAGTCATGACAGAACGAGTGAGAGGCAGTCGGCTATGGGGTTTCCCGGAACATGGATGACGGAAAGCGAAAGCGTGGTCTATCGGGTGGTGCCCAAGTGCGCCTGTTCGACAATCGGGCAGATCATGTACTACTCCGACCACGGCGAATTCTTCGATGGTGACATCCATGATGCACAGTCCGGGTTGCACAAATGGGCGCTGGATGCCTCGCAACTTCCGATCACCGAGAACGTCAAGGGCCACAAGTCCTACGCCTTTACCTGCGTGCGCAATCCCTACACCCGGATCCTGAGCTCGTTCTTCGACAAGATCTGCGGCATCCAGCGCAACGGCAAACGCTATCGCGGCAACCTGGTCCCCCTGCTGATCCAGAAGTATGGCATCGAAGTCGGCGGCGATGACGGCAAGCAGGAGTTCGACCAGATTGCCAGTTTCCGCAGGTTCCTGTTGTTCGCCCGCGATACCATCCGGTGGCGGCGGCCGATGGACCCCGACATTCACTGGTCGGCCATGTCCGGCCATGTCAGCACCTTCATCGTGAACGGTGGGCGCTATGACAAGATTTTCTGGACCGAGGCATTCAACGACGGGATGCAGGACGTGCTGGACGCGATCGAGACATCCCACCAGGTCCGCCTTGCGGATATCCCGCGGTTCAACGAGAGCGAGGGGCACGGCCCCAAACGGGCCCATCCGGTCGAAGATTATTTCGATGATCTGTCGATGCACCTGATGCGCGAAATCTACAAACGCGACTTCGAATTGTTCAAGTATGATTTCGAGAATCCGGGCAACAAGATGCCGGTGGGCGAAATCGACCTGGACGAAGTGCACGCCAAACTGGGCGATTGAGGGCCATGGCAGTCCCTGGCCATAGGGTGATGCCGTGAGCCTGGAAAGCCTTGTCAGCACCTATGGCGTGCCGGCTCTGTTCCTTGGATGTGGGATCGAAGGGGAATCCGTTGCGATCATGGGCGGCGCGCTGGTGCACCGGCATGTCCTGCCGTTTTTCCCGGTGTTGCTTGCCATCGGGTCAGGTGCCTGGATTGCAGATACATTGTTTTTCTGGCTCGGACGGCGTTTCCGGTCTCACCCGTTTGTGCAGCGTCAACTGGCGGGAAGCCGGATTGCGGCCCTGCTGGGCAGGGTCCGAAGCCAGCCCGGCCGGTTTGCCGCGTCCTTTCGCTTTATACCCGGCATGCGGATATTGGTTCCCTTGGCGCTGGCCCAGACAGAGATCACCTATCGCCGCTATGGCGCGATCACCGCAGTTTCTTCTGCGATCTGGGCTTTGTTCTACATCCTGGTCGGGCATCTCGTGGGGGCGGTTCTGGCGCGGGTGCTGGGCCATATCCACCATATTCCCGTCATTGTCTGGGGTGGCGGCATGGCTGCCACGCTTTCGCTGCTGCTGGCCGTGCATCACCTGCGCCGCTCTCAGAAGCGCGGGTAACAGGCGCTTCATGCGCGTTTGAATGCGCCGCCAGGACACGCCGCGCGGCAACGGCGCACCCCTTGGCCGAGGGGTGGACCATATCCGCCGCGTGATAGCTGCCGTCACTTGCTGCGGAAGTTTGGCGGAAATCCGGGGAACTCTCCCCGAAGTTGTAAGCAATGCTGCTTGTGCTTTCCGTATTCAGGACAAAGCAACTGCGAAAGCGCGGTGCCGAACCTTGCGCTGGCTTGGGGTGCGCTCTACATCTGCCTGCATGTCACAGGTCAAATCCGCCACGAAATCTGATCCCAATTACAAGGTGATCGCCGAAAACCGCCGGGCGCGGTATGATTACGCTATCGAAGAAGATATCGAATGCGGCATTATCCTGGAGGGGTCAGAGGTGAAATCCCTTCGGCAGGGCGGCGCGAACATCGCGGAAAGCTATGCGGCTGTGGAAGAGGGCGAGCTGTGGTTGGTCAACTCCTATGTGGCGCCCTATGCACAGGCAAAGACGTTTCAGCATGAAGAAAGGCGGCGGCGCAAGTTGCTCGTCTCGCGCAAGCAGATGGCGGATTTGTGGAATGCCACCCAGCGCAAGGGGATGACGCTGGTGCCGCTGGTGATGTATTTCAACCATCGTGGCATGGCAAAGCTCAAGATCGGCGTCGCCAAGGGCAAGAAGAATCACGACAAACGCGAGACCTCGGCGAAACGTGACTGGTCGCGGCAAAAGGCGCGTCTGCTCAAAGATCATGGCTGACGGTTTCACGCTGATCGGGTTCAGGCATTCGGTCTACACGCGGATTGTCCGGGTTGCCCTGATCGAAATGCGCCTGCAGGCCAGCTATGTCGAGGTGGACCCGTTTTCCGATCCCTCCGTGCTGGATCGTTTCACCCCACTGGCCCGCGTGCCGGTTCTGCGCCACGGTGATTTCACGCTGACCGAGACAGCGGCGATCCTGCGCTATCTGGCGCGGGTCAGTGGCGCCATGCACCTGCTGCCCGACGACTCACAGGCGCTCGCACGGATGGATCAGGTCTTTGGCATTGTGGATACCAGCCTGTACTGGCCGCTTGTCCGGCAGGTTTTCTCCAACGGCTTCTACGCACCGCTGATGAATGAACCCTTTGATGCCGATCAGGTCGCGGCCGGTATCAAAGCGGGCAGGCCCGGCCTGAAACTTCTCGATACCATCGCGGCGGAGGGGCTGGTGCTGAACGGCATGGATCTGACCCTTGCCGATCTGCATCTGGCCCCGGTCATGGATTACCTGACGCGGGTTGCTGTGGGGGCGGAGCTCCTGGCAGAGTATCCCGACCTTTCGGCGTGGTGGTCCGGAATGTCGGGCAGCCCGTTGTTGCAGGAAACGGACCCGTTTCCCGGCGAGGAACGCCCGTAATCACTCCGCAACCGGGGCGCGCTCTTGCCAGTTTGCATCAGCGCGGCTAGGCAAGAATGGAGCCATTTTCTAGAAGGACTGCCCATGGTTGATGATCCCAAGACGCTCGTGTCCACCGCATGGTTGGCCAAGCACCTCAAGGACCCGGACCTGCGGTTGCTGGATGCATCATGGTACTTGCCGGATGCGGGCCGTGACGCAAAGGCCGAGTATGACGCCGGTCATATTCCAGGCGCCCGGTTTTTCGACATTGACGAAATTTCGGATGGGCGTTCGGACCTGCCGCATATGGCGCCGCCGGTGGAAAAATTCATGTCGCGGATGCGCGCGATGGGCGTGGGCGACGGGCACCAGGTGGTGGTCTATGACGGGGCCGGTCTGCTCTCTGCAGCGCGGGTCTGGTGGCTGTTCCGCCTGATGGGTCAGGAGAATGTCGCGGTGCTGGACGGCGGATTGCCCAAATGGGTGGCCGAGGGGCACCCGACGGAAGACATGCCGCCGATTCCGCGTGATCGCCATATGACGGTCCGCCTGCAGAACCAGCTTGTCCGGGATGTGACGCAGGTGGCCCAGGCTTCCAAGCTGGGGGAGCCGCAGATCGTCGATGCGCGGGCACCCGCCCGGTTCCGTGGCGATGCGCCCGAACCACGCGAAGGGCTGCGCGCGGGCCATATTCCGGGGTCGCGCAACGTGCATTACGAGACCCTGTTGAACGATGACAAGACCATGAAGGATCCCGACGCCCTGCGCGCGGTTTTCGAAGCCGCAGGTGTCGATCCCGCGAAACCGGTCATCACGACCTGCGGGTCGGGTGTCACGGCCGCAATCCTGGCGCTGGCGCTTGAGCGGATGGGGCAGACCTCGTGGTCACTTTATGATGGATCATGGGCGGAATGGGGGATGTTCCCCACCGTGCCGATCGCTACCGGAGACGCATAAGATGTTCGAAACCCTACAAAGTCAGCCTGCGGACAAGATCCTTGCCCTGATGCAGATGTACCGCGACGACCCCCGGGACACCAAGATTGACCTTGGTGTCGGCGTCTACAAGGACGCGACTGGTCTCACCCCCGTGATGCGGGCGGTAAAGGCGGCAGAACAGCAGATTTGGCAGTCGCAGGACAGCAAGGTCTACACCGGGCTTATCGGTGATCCGGCCTTTTCCGATGCGATGATCGAACTGGTGCTGGCGGGGGCCGTTCCGCGCGACACCGTGGCTGCGGCGGCGACACCGGGCGGCACCGGTGCGGTGCGTCAGGCGTTCGAGCTGATCCAGATGGCCCGCCCCGATGCACGGGTGTTCGTGTCGGATCCGACCTGGCCCAACCACCTGTCGATCCTGAAGTATCTTGGCATGGAGGTGGTGAACTACCGCTACTTCGACGATGAGTCGCGCGGGGTCGACTTCGACGGCATGATCGCGGATCTGAGCAAGGCACATGCGGGCGATGTGATCCTGTTGCACGGCTGCTGCCACAACCCGACAGGGGCGAACCTGAACGCCAGTGAATGGGATGCCGTCATCAAGGTGTTGCAGGAAACCGGCGCCACGCCGATGATCGACATCGCCTATCAGGGCTTTGGCGACGGGCTGGCAGAAGATGCCGCCGCGACCCGCAAGATCGTGGCAGCAGTGCCGGAATGCCTGATCGCCGCCAGTTGTTCAAAGAACTTCGGGATCTACCGGGAACGGACAGGTCTTCTGATGGCCATTGCTGCCGACCCGGCGGCGCGCAAGCTCAATCAGGATACTTTGGCGTTCCTCAACCGCCAGAACTACAGCTTCCCGCCGGACCACGGGGCGCGGATCGTGACGACGATTCTGAACGACGCTGCGCTGCGGGAGGACTGGATGCAGGAACTGGAAGACGTGCGCGGCACCATGCTGAACCTGCGGACCCAGCTTGCCGGTGAATTGCAGCGCCTGTCGGGATCTGATCGTTTCGGTTTCCTCGCGCAGCACCGGGGAATGTTTTCGCGCCTTGGCACGACGCCTGAAAAGGTCGAGGAGCTGCGCGCCAAACACGGGATCTATATGGTGAGCGACAGCCGGATGAATATTGCCGGCCTGAACCAGCAAACCATTCCGATCCTTGCCCGCGCGATTATCGACGTCGGTATCTGAGCAGGACACCAAAGGGGCCCGCGCTGATCTTTCGGCGCGGGCCCCCGGATGTTTCAATCCCGGATGTCGTCGGGATCAGATCTTGTTGCCAAATGCGCCTTTGACCGCGCCCTTGGCCTTTTGTGCCTCGCCCTTGATCTTCTGGGCTTCGCCCTCGACCCTCAGCTTGTCATTTCCAGTCACTTTGCCCGCCGCAGATTTTGCGGCGCCAATGGCTTTGTTGGCATTGCCCTTGGCCTTGTCTGCAATCTCACCCATGGTCTGATCCTCTCGGGGTAGGTCAGGTGCGGCGCGCGGTGATCGCGTGTCCGGTCTGATCTATGTGGAAACCCGGCAGGGGTGGTTGCGGTTCCCGGTGAGTGATCTTGATTAAGGCGGGTCGGCCAGATCTGGCTGATGGCCAATCGGGTCGGGCGGCATAAAAAACCCGGCCTCGAAAGGCCGGGTTCGCTGCCACAGGGTTTGAGGGGGATCAGCCCTTGGAGAACTCCGGATAGGCTTCCATGCCCAATTCGGTGGTATCCAGACCCTGAATTTCCGCTTCTTCGCTCACCCGGATGCCCATCACGGCTTTGAGGATGCTGAAGACGATGAAGCTTGAGATGAAGACAAAGGCGCCGATGGCGACAAAGCCGATGATCTGCGTCACGAAGGATGTCCCGTCGGTATAGACCGGCACCACCAATGTGCCCCAGAAGCCCGCGACCAGGTGAACCGGGATTGCGCCGACCACATCGTCGATCTTGAGCTTGTCAAGGAAGGGCACGGCGAAGACCACGATGACACCGCCCACAGCGCCAATCCACAGCGCGCCAAAGAGCGTCGGGTCAAGCGGGCCAGCGGTGATGGAGACCAGACCGGCAAGTGCGCCGTTCAGCACCATCGTCAGGTCGACCTTGCGGTACAGGACCTGTGTCAGGATCAGCGCCGCGACGGCACCGGCTGCTGCCGCCATGTTGGTGTTTGCAAAGATCTGTGCAACCGCATCGACATCTTCCAGCGTGCCCATGGCGAGCTGGGATGCACCGTTGAAGCCGAACCAGCCCATCCACAGGATGAACGTACCCAGCGTCGCCAGCGGAAGGCTGGAACCCGGCATCGGCACCACACGACCGTCCTTGGCATATTTGCCGATGCGCGGTCCCAGGATGATGACACCGGCCAGGGCAGCAAAACCACCCGCGGCGTGCACCAGTGTGGAGCCCGCAAAGTCAGAGAAGCCCATCGCGGAAAGGAAACCGCCGCCCCACTGCCAGGATGCCTCGATCGGGTAGATCAGGCCGGTCAGCACGACAACGAAGATCAGGAAGGGCCAGAGCTTTACCCGTTCGGCCAATGTACCCGAAACGATGGAAGCGGTGGTGGCGCAGAACATCAACTGAAAGAAGAAGTCGGAGGCGTTGGAATAGCCGCCTGCGTCGATGTCCGTCTTGATGTCCTTGGGTGAAATCGTGCCAAGCACGCCGTCCATCATCCAGTTGCCGTCGCCGGGGTACATCACGTTATAGCCGATCAGCCAGTACATGATTGCGGCGATGCCGAAGAGGCCCATGTTCTTGGTCAGCTGGGTGGTGACGTTCTTGGACCGGACCAGCCCGGCTTCGAGCATGGCAAAGCCTGCAGCCATCCAGAACACCAGAAAGCCGCCGATCAGGAACAGCAGCGTGTTGAAGATGAATGTTGTCTGGGCGAGTGATGCAAATTCCGCATCCTGGGCCGCCCCCAGCGTGGGCACCAACGCAATCGCGGTGGCCAGCGGGATATATTTGAGTTTGTTCATTTCGGGTTTCCTCAGATCTAGGGGAAGGTTCAGATGGCGTCTTCGCCGGTTTCGCCGGTGCGCACGCGAACGGCCTGTTCGACGTCGAGCACGAAGATCTTGCCGTCACCGATCTTGCCGGTCTGGGCTGTCTTGGAGATCACTTCGACCAGCTGGTCCGCGACGTTGTCGGCGACGACAAGCTCCAGTTTGACTTTGGGCACGAAGTTCACGACGTATTCGGCGCCGCGATAAATCTCGGTATGACCTGACTGGGCGCCAAAACCCTTGATCTCGGTCACCATCAGCCCGCGGACACCCGCTTCGGTCAGCGCTTCGCGCACTTCCTCGAGCTTGAATGGTTTGATAGTAGCAATGATGAGTTTCACCTTCTGAGTCCCTCTTCCGGTTGGCAGGTTCGACCTGCGTGATGCCCCCGCAGAAAACAGGGTATTGAGCCTGTGGTGAAAGGTTTGACGCAGGTTTATGCGCAGAAAATCGCCGCTTCCTGCATGGAAAATGTGCAGAAATAGGAATCTGCACAAAAAATAATCAAATAAATGATGGGCTTTCCGGTCGGATGCGCTAAACAATCCTGCATTTGCAGCGTAAGGTGCAGAAAAAGACAGGCGAGCAGGCCAGATTCATGAGTGATTCATCAAAGCGCAAACGCCCGTTGGTGGCGGACAAGCGCTATCCGTCCAAAAGCAAGGCTGCTGCGAAACAGCCTGCCAGGAAACCGGTTGCGAAGAAGGCTCCGGTGCGGCGCAAACCCGCCCGTACCAAAAAGCCCCGTCGCGGCGGGATCATCGGTCTGCTGGCGGCGCTGGTGTCATGGATTCTGCGGCTGATCTGGAAGATCGTCTGGCGGGTGACGGCGGTTGCCGTTCTGTGCCTCGCGCTGGCCGTGGGCTATTTCTATACCACATTGCCCCCGCTGGAGGCGCTGCTGGATGGCCGTGCGCGCGGCTCTGTCACCTTGCTGGACCGCAACGGCGATGTCTTTGCCTGGCGCGGCGACCAGTTCGGCGGTGTGGTCACTGCCGACAGCGTGTCAAAACACCTCAAGAATGCTGTTGTCGCGACCGAGGACAAGCGGTTCTACCGCCATTTCGGGATCAGCCCGCGCGGCATCGCCTCTGCCGTGCGCATCAACCTGAGCGAGGGGCGCGGGCCGCTTTCCGGGCACGGTGGTTCGACCATCACCCAGCAGACTGCCAAGCTGATCTGCCTGGGAGAGCCCTTTGACCCCTCGACCGGCCAGACCGAGAAGGAATACGAGGCCGGGTGCCGCGCAGGCAACCTGCAGCGCAAGGCCAAGGAAGCGCTCTATGCCATGGCGATGGAGGTCAAGTATTCCAAGAACGATATCCTCTCCATCTATCTGAACCGCGCCTACATGGGCGGTGGCGCCTATGGGGCCGAGGCCGCCGCGCAGCGGTTCTTTGGCAAGTCGGCAGCGGCGGTCAATCCGTCCGAGGCTGCAATGCTGGCCGGGTTGCTGACCTCGCCTTCCGTCCTGTCGCCGACAAACAACCTCGACCGGGCGCAGAACCGGGCGGCAACGGTGATCCGGCTGATGCGTGAGCAGGGGTATCTGTCGGCCGAGGAGGCCGAAATGGCCATGGCAAACCCCGCCGAATTGTCCGAAGCGGCAGAAGCCCGCGCGGGTGGCTATTTCGCGGATTGGGTCATGTCGACGGGGCCGGAGTTTTTTACCCGCAACACGACCGAGGACGTGATCATTCGCACCACCCTGGATCAACGCATCCAGAAGGCCGCCGAGGACGGGCTGAAGTGGGTTTTCGAGAACAAGGTCCGCGAGGGATCGACGGCGCAGGCCGCGGTCATCATCATGTCGGCGGACGGTGCGGTGCGCGCCATGGTGGGCGGGCGCAAGACCAAGGTGGCGGGAGCATTCAACCGTGCGACCCAGGCCCTGCGGCAGACCGGCTCTGCCTTCAAGCCCTTTGTCTATGCCGCTGCGCTTGATCTGGGATATTCGCCCAATGACATCGTTGTGGACGAACCGTTTTGCATGAACATCCCCGGGTCGGGCCAGTGGTGCCCCAGAAACTATACCAACCGTTTTCTCGGCCCGGTGACGCTGACCCATGCCTTGAAGGATTCATTGAACATTCCTGCGGTAAAAATCTCGGAAAGCGTCGGGCGCGATCTGGTCAGCCGGGTGGCCGACCAATTCGGGATCAAGAATGACCTCGCCGCCGGTCCGGCGCTCGCCCTGGGGGCTTCGGAAAGCACGCTGATCGAGATGACCGGCGCCTATGCGGGTATTCTCAACGGCGGTTCCTCCGTCACCCCCTACGGGTTGGTGGATCTGCGCCTGATGGGCGACAATGATCCACTGATGGGGACCGGCGGGGGTATCGGTGAACGGGTCATCCAGGAAGAAGCGGCACGCCAGCTGGTCTATATGATGGAGAAGGTGATTTCGGACGGCACCGGAAAGCGGGCGCAGTTCGGCGGGCGGGAGCTGGCCGGCAAGACCGGGACAACCTCGGCGGCCAAGGATGCCTGGTTCATCGGATTTTCGGCAGATTATGTGGCCGGGGTCTGGATGGGCTATGATGACAACACCCCGCTCAAGGGGGTGACCGGTGGTGGCCTGCCCACCGACATCTGGCGCGAGGCAATGAGCCGCGCGCATGAAGGGGTCGAACTGAAAGGGCTGCCGATGTCGCCCCCGATCGCGCCCAGTGGTTTGGGTGAGGGTGATCCAGTGCTGGCCTCTGACCCGATTCCGGTTGATGACAATCGCGGCAATCAGGGCACCGGCAACATTATTGACCAGGTCCTTCAGGACATCTTTGGCGGCGGCAGCACCGGATCGGGCAGTTCCTCCCCCCCGCCCAGCCCCTCGGACAGGTAACCCTCCAGTTCCGGTGAGGGTCACCACACTTCGCTTGATTTCTGTTCCGTCTGGCACTCTGCCGACCATGCGGGTTGGTGCGGTGCGCCGGATGTGAACGGGCCACAGTTGCCGGACTTGCGGATTCTTGGAATGGAAATTCGCTGTTAAACTGGCTATGCCAATACTGGTCGGGCCTTTTGGGGCATTGTCGGGTCGATCTGCGGCGTCTGTCGCTGTCTGTCCTGACACCGGAGATTTTAGACAGCCTTTGGGCAGGAAGGCGCAGATGCGTGATGAAATAACTCAACGTGGCCTTGCCGAACTACGCGCTGTGCGCAAGCGCAGTCGCGCGCTTTACTGGACGGTGGCGTTGTTCAGCCTGTTTGCCAATTTGCTGATGCTGACAGGCCCCATGTACATGTTGCAGGTCTATGACCGGGTGCTGGGCTCCGGCTCCGAAGAGACGCTGATTGCCCTGTCGATCCTGGTGGTCTTTCTCTACGGGGTGATGGGGGTTCTGGACCACACCCGGGGCCGCATCATGGCGCGGGTGGGCGCGCGGTTTCAGGATGCTCTGGACCGTCGCGTCTTTGACGCGGTTGTGCGCAAATCGGCGATTGCGCCGGATACCCGGACCAATGCCAACCTGGCCGATCTGGAAGCTGTGCAGCGGCTGCTGACCTCACCGGTGCTGATGGCGTTCTTCGACATGCCGTGGACGCCGATCTTTTTCGCCGCGATCTTTATTTTCCACCCGATGCTGGGCTGGCTTGCCGTCTGCGGCGCGGGGGTTCTTGTCGCGATTACATTCGCCAACCAGATCCTGTCCCGCAATTCGCAGGCAAAGGCGGGGATGGCCGGGCAGACCGCAGGTTCAATCGCGGATCAGATCCGGACAGAGGCCGAAATGGTGCAGGCCATGGGGATGCGCGATGCGGCCTTTGACCGTTGGCAAAAGGCCCGGGGCGAGGCGCTGGAAAGCCAGATCAGGGCGACGGATGTCGGCGGCACCTTTTCGTCAATGACCAAGACGCTGCGCCTGTTCCTGCAATCGGCCATGCTGGGGCTCGGTGCCTATCTGGTGTTGCAGGGTGAAATGACACCGGGGGCGATGATCGCCGGGTCCATCCTGCTGGGCCGTGCCCTGGCACCGGTGGAAATGGCGCTGAATCAATGGCCGGTCGTGCAACGGGGCCGCGACGGCTGGCAGAGCCTTGCGACCTTGCTGGGGGCCGTGTCGCCCGAGCCGCTGCGCACAGCGCTGCCGAAACCGGCGGCCAAGCTGGTGGCCAAGAACCTGACCGTTGTCCCGCCGGGAGAGCGCCAGGCCTCGCTCAAGTCGATTAACTTCAACGTTGAACCGGGGCAGGCCGTCGGGGTGATCGGCCCTTCCGGGGCAGGAAAGACCACCCTGGCGCGCACCCTGACCGGCGTCTGGCCGCCCGCTGGCGGATATGTGCGGCTCGATGGTGCGGCGCTGGATCACTATGGGGCCGAAGTGCTGGGCCGGCATATCGGCTACCTGCCGCAGAGGGTCCAATTGTTCGACGGCACGATTGCGGAAAACATCGCACGCCTGTCGCCGCAGCCCGACGATGCAAAGGTCATCGAAGCGGCCAAGAAGGCGGCAGCGCATGAGATGATCCTCGAACTGCCCAAAGGCTATGATACCCAAGTCAGTGCCGGGCAGATCCGGCTGTCGGGCGGTCAGATGCAGCGGATCGGGCTGGCCCGCGCGCTTTACGACAATCCGGTGATCCTTGTCCTGGACGAACCGAATTCCAACCTCGACAATGTCGGCTCGCAAGCGCTGAACCATGCGATCCGGTCGATGAAGGCCGATGGCCGTTCTGTTCTCATCATGGCGCACCGCCCGGCGGCGATCCAGGAATGTGACACATTGCTGGTGCTGGATGGTGGCATGCGCATGGCCTTCGGGCCCAAGGACGAGGTGCTGGCAGGCATGGTCAAGAACGCGAAGGCGATCCAATCGGCCCCGGCGGACGCAGGAGGTGTCACATGACCCCGCAACCGACAAGAAGGTGGTCCGCGACCGGGCCTGTTGTCATTGGCCTTCTCGGCCTGTTGGTGCTGGTCGGCGGGTTTGGCACCTGGGCGATGATGACCCAGATCGCCGGTGCGGTGGTCGCATCGGGGCGCATCGAAGTGGAGCGGAACCGGCAGATCGTGCAGCATGAAAACGGCGGTGTCGTTGCCGAAATCCGCGTGGTCGAGGGCGATGCGGTGGTCGCAGGGGATATTTTGCTGCAGCTGGACGGCCAGCAGATCGGGTCGCAACTGGCGATCGTCGAAGGGCAATTGTACGAGCTGATGGCCCGCCGTGGCCGTTTCGAGGCCGAGCGCGACGAAGCCGAAGAAATCGTTTACGAAAAGGAACTGATCGCGACCGGCGCAAGGGATCCCGAAATTGCGGAACTGATGGAGGGGCAGCAAAATCTCTTCGTCGCCCGCCGCGCCTCTGTCGCGCGGGAGATCGAGCAATTGGGCAAGCGCCGCAATCAGATCGGCGCGCAGATCAACGGCGTCACCGCGCAGGAAGACGCGCTTGCCCAGCAGCTTGGGCTGATTGAGCAGGAGCTTTCGAACCAGCAGTCCTTGCTGGATCGCGGACTGGCGCAGGCCTCGACCGTGCTGAACCTGCAAAGGGAAAAGGCGCGGTTGACCGGGCAGATCGGTGAACTGGCGGCCAGCCGGGCACAATCCGAGGAACGGATCACCGAGATCGAGATCGAGATCCTGAAACTGGGCACCGCAGGTCGGGAAGAGGCCATCACCCGCCTGCGTGATCTGAGGTATCGGGAGCTTGAGCTGATCCAGCAACGCCGCGCCCTGCAAAACGAGATCGAGCGCCTGTCGATCCGCGCGCCGGTCTCCGGCATCATCTACGGGCTTCAGGTGCAGACCCCCCGGTCGGTCGTGCGGGCGGCGGAACCACTGATGTTCCTGGTGCCGCAGGACCGACCGCTGGTGATCGCGGCGCGGGTTCTGCCGATCCACATCGACCAGATCGTTGTCGGTCAGCAGGTCAACCTGCGCATGTCGGCGCTGGACCAGCGCACGACGCCGGAACTGGTGGGCCAGGTCATGCAGATTTCGGCAGATGCGATAGAGGACGAGGCCACGGGCCAATCCTATTTCCGTGCGGAAATTGCCCTGAACCCCGGCGAGATGGACAAGCTGCCGGAGGGGACGATCCTGTTGCCCGGCATGCCGGTGGAAGCTTTCATCCGCACCGGTGAACGGTCCCCCATGGCTTATCTTGTCAAACCGGTTGCCGATTATTTCGCCCGCGCGTTTCGCGAAAGTTGATCGCGGGGCTTTCGGATTCCGCGCTGCGGCGCTAGTTTCTGCGTAAGCAATATTCGCGAAAGGACGATCCATGAGTTTTGCAGACCAGCTGTCGGCACTGGGCGTGACCCTGCCCGATGCGCCCGCCCCGGCGGCAAACTATGTGCCTTACGTGCAGGTTGGGAATATCCTTTACGTCTCCGGCCAGATTTCCAATGGGCCGGATGGTTTTATCCTTGGAAAGCTGGGCGCCGACATGACTGTCGAGCAGGGGGCAGATGCGGCAAAATCCTGTGCCATCAGCCTGCTCGCCCAGGTCAAGGCGGCCTGCGGTGGCGATATCGAGCGGTTGGTTCGGGTCATCAAACTGACCGGTTTTGTCAATTCCACCGAAGATTTCACCGATCAGCCCAAGGTCATCAATGGCGCCTCCGACTTTCTGGTTGCGGCGCTGGGGGACGCGGGGCGGCATGCCCGTTCCGCGGTTTCGGCGCCTTCGCTGCCGTTGGGCGTTGCGGTCGAAATCGAAGGCATCTTCGAAATCAAATGACCCTGCCACGCGCATTCCACTCTACCCCTATCGCACACAGGGGCCTTCACGATGTGAACGCCGGGCTGCCTGAAAACAGCCGGGCATCCATCCGCGCGGCCATTGCGGCGGGTTACGGGATCGAAATTGACCTGCAGCTGAGCGCGGATCATGCGGCAATGGTCTTTCACGACTATGCGCTGGACCGTCTGTCGCTGGCGTCAGGGGCCCTGCGGTTGCGCAAGGCCGAAGAACTGGCACAGATCCAGTTGAAAGGCGGCGACGAGGGGATACCGTCCCTGCGGGAAATCCTTGATCTGGTGGCGGGGCAGGTACCGCTCCTGATCGAACTGAAAGATCAGGATGGCGGTATGGGCCAGGACATCGGGCCATTGGAAGCGGCGGCGGCCGAGGGCCTTGCCGGCTATGTCGGCCCGGTTGCAGTGATGTCCTTCAATCCGCATTCGGTGGCGCGAATGGCTGAACTGCTGCCCGAGGTGCCCCGTGGCATCGTGACCAGCGCCTACCGGTATGAAGACTGGCCATTGCCGCGTGCCACCTGCGACATGCTGCGCGAAGTGCCCGATTTCGACCGGGTCGGCGCGTCATTCATCAGCCATGAGGTCGACGATCTCGCACGTCCCCGCGTGGCAGAGATCAAGGCGAAGGGCGCGATGATCTGCTGCTGGACGATTCGCGATGCGGCGCAGGAGGCCTGGGCGCGCAGGGTCGCGGATAATATCACCTTTGAAGGGTATTCACCGGCCATTCCCGCTTGATCCGGCGCGTGCCCGGACCAGATAAAGGGCAGGCAGGGCAATAGGCATGAGCGCACAAGAGATTGAAATCAGGGTGGTTCCCCACCTGTCCGAGATCGGGCAGGCCGATTGGGATGCCTGCGCCTGCCCCGAAACCGGCGATGGCGGCGCGCCATACGACCCCTTCACGACCTACCGTTTCCTGTCTGCGCTGGAGGAAAGCGGCAGTGTCGGCGCCGGTACGGGATGGCAGCCCCAGTATCTGGCGGCCTCCGTGGCAGGGCAGGTCATCGCGGTTGCGCCGCTTTATGCGAAATCCCATTCGCAGGGCGAATACATTTTTGATCACAACTGGGCCCATGCCTATGAGCAGGCGGGCGGCCGGTATTATCCCAAGTTGCAGATCGCCGTGCCGCATACCCCCGCGACGGGCCGCCGGTTTCTCACCCGACCGGGGTTCGAAGAGACGGGGCTGGCGGCCCTGGTGCAGGGGGCGGTGCAACTGACGGAAAACAATGGTCTGTCGTCGCTGCATGTCACCTTTTGTACCGGCAATGAGGTCGCAAGGGCAGAGGCCTTGGGCATGATGGTGCGCAAGTCGCAGCAATTCCATTGGCGCAACGAGGGCTATGCGGATTTCGACGGTTTTCTCGCGGGGCTCAACTCCCGCAAGCGCAAGAACCTGCGCAAGGAACGCGCGCAGGCACAGGGGTTCGGCGGCACGATCCGGACCTTTGCCGGTGACGACCTGCGGCCAGAACACTGGGATGCGTTCTGGCAGTTCTACCAGGATACGGGGGCGCGCAAATGGGGTTCACCTTACCTGACGCGCCGGTTCTTCGATCTGGCCCAGGAAACCCTGCGCGACGACATGGTGCTGGTGCTGGCAGAGCGCGAGGGACGATGGGTCGCCGGAGCGCTGAACTTTGTCGGACGGCATGCGCTTTACGGGCGCTATTGGGGGTGTATTGAACACCATCCCTGCCTGCACTTCGAACTGTGCTATTATCAGGCGATGGATATCGCCATCGCGCGCGGTCTGAAAACCGTCGAGGCGGGGGCACAGGGCGAACACAAACTGGCGCGCGGCTATCTGCCGACGCCGACCTGGTCCCTGCACTGGATGCGCGATGCGGGTTTCGCCCGCGCGGTCGAGAACTATCTACAGGCCGAACGGGAAGCGGTGGATCATGAAATTGAAGTGCTGACCGAATACGGCCCGTTCAAACACGTTCAGATAGAGGAACAGCAATGACCGAGAAACTCAGTGAAGAGACACGCCACACCGTGCTGCAACCCTTGTTCGACAGTGGCTGGGAGGTGACCGAAGGCCGCGATGCCATCCGCAAGACATTTGTCTTTCAGAACTTCGTGGAGGCGTTCGGTTGGATGACGCGGGTGGCCATCTGGGCCGAAAAATGGGATCACCACCCCGAATGGGACAATGTGTACAAGACCGTTAATGTGACGCTGACCACACATGACGTGGACAGCCTGACCACGCTGGACGCGAAACTGGCCCGCAAGATGGATGGATTGTACGGAATCGAAAAGGACCGAGTGGACAGGGACTGATGGATAAAGAGTTGAATAATTTTCTGAATACCGAGATCTGGAATGGCAAATCGCTTGCCGATCTCTTGACGCTTGAGTTTCTGGCAAGCACCGCAGGCTCTATCCTGGGTGCGATTGCCATTCTGCTGGCGGGCTGGATCATCTCCAGTTGGTTGCAACGCCGGGTCCAGAACCTGGGCAAGAAGAACCGGCACCTGGACGAGATGCTGTTCGATTTTCTGGCGTCCATCGTGCGCTATGTGGTCCTGGGTTTCGCGGTCCTGTTCGTGCTTAATACCTTCGGGGTGCAGACCACTTCGGTTGTTGCGCTCATTGGTGCCGCCGGTCTGGCGATCGGCCTGGCACTGCAGGGGACGCTGTCCAATGTTGCCGCCGGTGTCATGCTGATCCTGTTTCGCCCGATCAAGATCGGTGATTTTGTGGAGGTCGCCGGAAAGATGGGGACGGTCAAGCAGATCAACCTGAACTTTACCGAGCTTGCCGATCTGTCGAATGTCCATGTCATCGTGCCGAATTCACAGGTCTGGGGCAATGTGATCGACAATTATTCGGTCAACCCGACCCGGCGCGCCGAATGGACTTTCGGCGTGGGCTATGGTGCGAATCTCAAGGATGCTGAAACCATCATTCGCGACACCATCATGGCGGATGCGCGGGCAAAGACCGAACCCGCCCCTTTCGTTCAGGTCACGAACCTGGGCGACAGTTCCGTCGATTTCCTGGTGCGGGTGTGGTGCGATGCCGGGGATTATTTCGGGTTCAGGGCCGATATGACCCGTCAGGTCAAAGAGGCGCTGGATGCCGGTGGCGTCGATATTCCGTTCCCGACGCGGACATTGTACCAGGCAAGCTGAACAGCGCTTGCCGGGAAAAGGCCGGGCCCCTCGATCAGAGGCCCGGCCTTTCAAGTTTAAGGCGGGGCGCTTTGGTTCTTACATGCTGGCCAGCAGGCCCTCGCCGCCCGACACGTCGCAGACACCGGAGTTTTCCTCGGGCTGGAACAGGGTGACCTTGCCGTTTTCGACCAGCATCGCATAACGTTTGGACCGTGCGACCAGCCCGGCGGGCGGCGCGTCGAAATCCATGCCGATGGCCTTGGTGAATTCCGACGTGGCATCGGCCAGCATGGTGATCCCGGCTTCGGTCGCGCCGGTCGCCTCACCCCAGGCTTTCATCACAAAGGGGTCATTGCAGGAAATGCAGATGATCTCATCCACGCCTTTGGCGTCGAACTGGTCCTTGGTGCGCACAAAGCTGGGCACATGGGCGGAATGGCATGTGGGCGTGAAGGCACCGGGTACAGCGAAGATCACCACCTTGCGCCCCGCGACCTTGTCGGCCATCTTTACCGGCGCCGGCCCTTCCGCACCCATCTGGACAAGGGTTGCGTCGGGCAGTGCATCGCCTGTTGAAATTGTCATTGGCTGGGCCTTTCGTGTGATTGTGTTTATTCCTCGCAACCATATAGGTTTCCCCAATCGGCGCGACCAGAATAATCGGAAGGAATGACCATGGGACATGTGATAGTTGTGGGGGCGGGGCAAGCTGGTTCGTCCTGCGTTGCCAAGCTGCGCAATGGCGGGTTTGAAGGTGAGGTGACCCTGATCGGCGCAGAGCCGGTGCCGCCCTACCAGCGTCCACCCCTCAGCAAGGCCTACCTGATGGGTGACATGTCCCTTGAGCGTCTGTTCCTGCGGCCCGAAGCATTCTATGCCGACAACCGCGTTACGCTGCGCATGGGGACCGCAATTGAAAGCGTGGACACCGCGGCGCGCACCGTGACCCTGCCCGGTGAAACGCTGTCATATGACGAATTGGTGCTGACCACCGGGTCCACCCCCAACAGGTTGCCAGCAGCGATCGGGGGCAATCTGGAGGGCGTCTTTGTCGTGCGTGATCTGGCGGATGTGGACGCGATGGCCCCCCGGTTCAAACCGGGTGCGAAGGTTCTGATCGTCGGCGGTGGCTATATCGGGCTGGAGGCGGCATCGGTTGCCGCCAAGCTGGGGCTTGAGGTGGTTCTGGTGGAAATGGCCGACCGGATCTTGCAGCGGGTGGCGGCGCCTGAAACCTCCGATTTCTTTCGCGCGCTGCATCGCGGGCATGGTGTGGACATCCGCGAAGGCGTCGGGCTGGACAGATTGCTGGGCGAGGGTGCCGTGAGTGGCGCGCGGTTGACCGACGGCACCGAGATTGCGGCCGATTTTGTGATCGTTGGCGTCGGCATCCGGCCGGGTGTGGCGCTGGCGGAGGCTGCGGGCATCGAAATCGACAATGGCATCAAGGTTGATGCGCAGGGCCGCACCTCGGCCCCGCATGTCTGGGCGGCGGGTGATTGCACGTCTTTCCCCTACCGTGGCGGGCGCATTCGCCTGGAATCGGTTCCGAATGCCATCGACCAGGCAGAGGTGGTGGCAGAGAACATCATGGGTGCGGGCAAGGACTATGTTGCCAAACCGTGGTTCTGGTCTGATCAATATGATGTAAAGCTCCAGATCGCGGGCCTGAATACCGGCTATGACCGGGTGGTGACCCGGCGTGTGGACGCAGATTCGGTCGGGTTCTGGTATTACCGGGGTGAGGAGTTGGTTGCGGTGGATGCGATGAACGATCCGCGCGGCTACATGGTGGGCAAGCGCCTGATCGAAGCAGGAAGATCGCCTGATCCCATGGCCATCGCCGACCCGGCAACCGACCTGAAGGCATTGCTAAAGGCGTGAGGATCATCGCGGGCAGATTTCGCGGCACCGCATTGACGGCCCTGGGCAAGGGGGACGCGGCGGCGCATCTGCGGCCGACGTCGGATCGGGTGCGTGAGAGCCTGTTTTCCATGCTGACCCACCGCAATGTGATTGCGGGCGCGCATGTGCTTGACCTGTTTGCAGGGACCGGCGCGCTGGGGCTCGAGGCGCTTTCCCGCGGTGCGCGGGATGTTTGTTTTGTCGAGAATGGTCGCGTGGGCCAGCGGTTGATTTCCCAGAACATCCAGAAGCTGAGGGTTGCGGAGGAAGTGAAACTCATGCGCGACGACGCGACCCGGCTTGGGGCCTGGCCCAACGCACCCTTCGATCTGGTGTTTCTTGACCCGCCTTATGGCAAGGGGATGGGCGAACTGGCTCTGACCGCTGCCCATGCGGGGGGATGGCTGGCCGCAGAGGCCACCATCGTCTGGGAGGAAAGCGCACCGATGATTGCCCCGAATGGCTTCGCGCCGCTGGACAATCGCCGGTTCGGGGATACCCATGTGACGCTTTTGCGCCACGCGGGATAGGGTCAGGCGGCGCGGATCGCTGCCGCCAGTCGTTTGATGCCTTCGCTGATCTTTGCATCGTCCGCCAGGGAGAAGGCCAGCCGCAGGGTGTTCGCCCCGGACCTGTCGGCAAAGAAGGCCTGACCGGGCACAAAGGCCACGCGCTGGGTTTCCAGCGAAACACGCAGCAGGTCGGCGCCGTCCATGTGTTTTGGCAGCGTGATCCAGACGAACATGCCGCCGTCCGGTTTGGTCCATGTCACGCCATCGGGCATATGGGTTTCCAGCGCCGCCAGCATCGCATCACGTCGCGCGGCGTAGGTCCGGCGCAGCTTGGCGGTGTGATCGGCAAAGACACTGCGCGCGACGGTATTGATCGCCATCTGGTTGATGGTCGAGGAATGCAGGTCGGCGGCTTGCTTCATCAGCACAAGGCGGCTGATGACATCGGCAGCACCGCAAACCCAGCCGACCCTCAGACCAGGCGCCAGGGATTTGGAAAAGCTGCCACAATAGAGTGTCCGGCAGTCTTCGATGGTTCCCTTGCGGGCAACTTCCAATGCCAGCATCGGCGGGATCGGATCACCATCGTAGCGCAGCACCTGATAGGCGGCGTCTTCGATCACCGCGATGTCCATCTCGTCCGCAAGGTCAAGGATGCTCTGGCGCGCGGCAAGGTCCAGCGTTTCACCGGTCGGGTTGGCAAAATCGACGGAGGCATAGGCGAACTTCACCCGTCCGCCCTGCGCGCTGGCTGCCTCGGCATAATCCGATGCGGACCGGTTTCCACGCGGGATCAGGCGGTCGTAATTGGGTTCATAGGCGTTGAACGCCCCCAGCGCACCAAGGTAGGTCGGCCAACCGATCAGCGCGGTGTCACCAGGCGACAGCATCAGCTTGCCCAGGTAGTCCAGCGCCTGTTGCGAGCCGGATGTGATCAGCACGTTGTCGCGGGTACAGGGCACGCCCAGCGCCTCCATCTGGGTGACGATCCAGTCACGCAGGGGCGCGTATCCTTCGGAAACCGAATACTGCAGGGCGGCGCTGGCGTTTTCAGGGGACAGGGCATCGGCCAGGGCCGATTTGAAGGCTTCGGTCGGAAACAGCGCCGGGTCGGGAATGCCGCCGGCAAAAGAGATGATGTCGGGCTGATCCAGCAGTTTGAGCAACTCGCGGATTTCGCTGGCCTTCATGCGGTCCATGCGCGTCGCGAAAATATCGTGCCAATCCATGATGGGTCCCTCCCTTTTTGGGGACGTAACCACGAAACCAAATCTATGGCAATAGTTCTTACCTAACTGGCGGGATAGTTGCTGGGCCCGGGGTTGAGCGAAGACGGGTCAGCGTTCGGATTTTCCTGGGTGCGTCCGGGTAAATCAGGGGCGGTTCGGACAAATGGACAGTTTGGCCCAAAACCCCGCCAGCAGGCAAAAGCTGCAAAGGCTCCGCTTCCGTGCTATTTTCCCCGCATGATGGATTTGACATTGCCACGCTGGGCCATGCCCTTGTTTCAGACAAGGGCCAATGACCGCACCGCGCCTGTCCGCACTCCGGCGGGTCCCGCGATCTTCATCACCGATGCGATCACACCTGTCGCGGGAGAGACCCTGCTCAGCCTGCTGATGAAGAAGATGGCAGAAGCGGAAGACAACCCGGAGGGTTAGCCGCCATATGTCGGATGAAACATGTTCGATGGCGACAGGGTAAAGATCTCGACCCCATCTTCCGTCACGCCGACAGAATGCTCAAACTGTGCGGACAGGGATTTGTCCCGTGTCACGGCAGTCCAGTCGTCGGAGAGGGTCTTGGTCTCGGCCCGGCCCAGATTCACCATGGGTTCGATGGTAAAGAACATGCCCGGTTCAAGGATCGCGCCGGTGCCGGGTCTGCCGTAATGCAGCACGTTGGGCGGCGCATGAAAGACGCGGCCCAGCCCGTGCCCGCAGAAATCCGTGACCACCGACATGCGCTGCGCCTCGACGTAGGATTGGATCGCATGGCCAATGTCGCCAAAGGTGTTGCCGGGTTTCACGACCCCGATGCCCCGCATCAGGCTGTCATGTGTGACCTCGATCAACCGCTCCGCCTTGCGGGGCAGCTTGCCCGCGACATACATGCGCGACGTGTCCCCAAACCAGCCATCGACGATCACGGTCACGTCGATGTTCAGGATGTCGCCGTCCTTCAGTTTCTTGTCACCGGGAATGCCGTGGCAGACCACATGGTTTACACTGATGCAGGAGGCATGCTGATATCCCTTGTAGCCGATGGTCGCTGATTTCGCGCCGGCCGCATTGACCTTTTCCTCGATGATGCGGTCAATCTCGCCGGTTGTCTGGCCGACGAACACATGTTCGGCAATCTCATCCAGGATGGTTGCCGCAAGCCGCCCGGCCGCGTGCATTCCGGCAAAATCCGACGGGTCGTAGATGCGGATGCCGTCCCTTGTGACGCGGCCACGGTGCTGTTCGTTCACCGGCTTCTCCATGATGATACCATTCTCATTTCCAACGATATTTAACCCGTGGGGCCGCGCAATGCCAGAGGGGCAGCCAAAGTGACGCATTCCGGGCTGATATGGGTGCCGAGACACAGCGTTTCCACCCCGGCCCGGGTCGCCGCCGCATGGGCCGCAGCATAGGCAGGGTCAATATCCGCGGCCATTGTAACATCTGTGCAATCGGTACGCTGCACCAGATAAAGCAATACGGCACGATGGCCATCGCGTGCCATTTGCGCAAGTTCGTCCAGGTGCCTCGCACCCCTTGCGGTCACGCTGTCGGGGAACTCCGCCAGGCCCAGCCTACGGCAAAGCGTGACCGATTTGACCTCGACATAGCAATCGGGGCGGTCTGCACCGGACAACAGGAAATCGACACGGGACTTTTCACCATATTTCACCTCGGCACGCAGGGCGTCATAACCTGCCAGCCCGGCAATCTCACCGGCCTCCAGCGCGGCCTTTACCGCCCGGTTGGGCAGGCTGGTATCGACGCCGGTGAAATGACCGTTCTCATGATCCACCAGCCGCCAGCCGAATTTGAGCTTTTTCTTCGGATCGTCGTTGGGCTCCAGCCAGATCTTGCTGCCGGGGTCGGCAAGCCCCATCATCGACCCGGGGTTGGCGCAATGGGCGGTGACCTCGCGCCCGTCCTCCAGCCTGCAATCGGCCAGGAACCTCTTGTAGCGTCGGATCAGCCGGGCGGGGACAAGTTGGGTTTGAAAGCGCATGGGGTGCGGCCTATACCGATCCTGAGATTGCCTCAAGGAGAACCCGATGCCAAACCCTACCGCCGCCATGATCGTCATCGGAGACGAGATACTGTCGGGCCGAACGCGGGACAGCAACATGTACCATCTGGCAGGCAAGCTGGCGGAGGCGGGGATCGACCTGAAAGAAGTGCGCATGATCAGCGATGACCATGATGCAATTGTCGGCGCTGTGCAGGAGGTGTCAGCCCGCTACGACCATGTCTTTACCAGCGGCGGCATTGGCCCCACCCATGATGACATCACGGCCGACAGCATTGCTGCGGCCTTTGGCCGGGGGATCGACGTGCGCGACGATGCCCGCGCCATCCTTGCCGCGCATTATGCCAAATCCGGGACCGAGCTGAATACCGCGCGCCTGCGCATGGCGCGTATTCCCGACGGGGCGGCACTGATCGAAAACCCGGTTTCTGCCGCGCCCGGTTTCAAACTTGAGAATGTGCATGTCATGGCGGGGGTGCCCAGCGTCTTTCACGCCATGGTCGAATCTGTCCTGCCCGGCCTGACCGGTGGTGCCCCGCTGATCAGCCGCAGCCTGCGCGTTGACCGGGGCGAGGGGGACATAGCCGAACCGCTGGGCGCATTGGCCAGGGCCTATCCGATGTTGTCGATGGGGTCCTACCCGTTCCAGAAAGACGGCAAATACGGCGCGCATGTCGTGATCCGGGGCAGTGATGCCGTGGCCGTCGATGCGGCGCTGGTTGAGCTGAAGGCGGCCTTTCCATGACACCTGAAACGGCACGGTTCTTCGAGGTCTGCGACCGGACTTGGCCCGCCGCGCGGCGTTTCGATCACGGGGTCTGGACATTGCGGGAGGGGCAGGGCGGTGGCAAGCGCGTCTCTGCCGCGACAGCGCGGGGTCAGGTTGCTGCCGCCGACATCGAAGATGCCGAAACCGCGATGCGCGCGCTGGAACAGACCCCTTTGTTCATGATTCGCAACGGGGATGAGGCGCTTGACAGGATGCTTGAGGCGCGCGGTTACCGGGTTGTCGATCCGGTTGTCATCTACAGCCTGCCGATCGAGCGGTTGACCGATGTGCCGATCCCGCGGGTGACCGCTTTCAACATCTGGGAGCCGCTGGCCATCATGCGTGAGATATGGGCGCAGGGCGGGGTCGGTCCTGCACGTATTCAGGTGATGGAACGCGCCGAGGAGAAGACGGCGATCCTCTCCCGTTGGAAGGAAATGCCCGCCGGTGTCGCCTTTGCCGCGATCCATGACGGCATCTGCATGGTTCACGCGGTCGAGGTTCTGCCCCATCAGCGGCGGCAGGGGGTCGCCGGGTGGATGATGCGGCGTGCCGCCTTCTGGGCGCAGGCGCGGGGCGCGACGCAGATGGCGGTGCTCTGCGTGGTGCAGAATGCAGGCGCAAACGCGCTTTATCGGGCTATGGGCTTCACCGAGCAAGGACGCTACCATTATCGTCAATCCCCGGAGTAGAGGAGACTTTCGTGGCTGACACATCCCCAACCGCACTGGACCTGCCCATGGTCCAGCCCTTGCCAGAGCAGACGCAGAAGTATTTCGATGTCTGCATGGACAAACTGGGGATGATCCCCAATGTGCTGCGCGCCTATGCCTTCGACATCGACAAGCTGAACGCCTTTACCGCGATGTATAACGACCTGATGCTGGGCGACAGCGCCCTCACCAAGCTTGAGCGCGAGATGATCGCGGTGGCGGTGTCCTCGGTCAACAAATGCTATTATTGCCTCGTTGCCCATGGGGCGGCGGTGCGGCAATTGTCGGGGGACCCTGAACTGGGCGAGGCGCTGGTGATGAACTACAAGGTTGCCAGGATCGACGCGCGGCAGATGGCGATGCTGGACTTTTCCGTCAAGCTGACCCGCGAAAGCGCCGCCGTGGTCGAGGCGGACCGGCAAGTGCTGCGCGACCACGGTTTTTCCGACCGCGATATCTTTGATATTGCCAGTGTCGCGGGGTTCTTCAACATGACCAACCGCGTGGCGAGCGGTACGGACATGCGGCCAAACGCCGAATATCACGCACAGGCGCGATGATCCTCCGGGCGCTGGTTCTGGGCTGTTTTCTGGTCGGTCCGGCGGCGGCCCTGGAACTTTCCCTGCCTGCCGCGGCGCGGCTGACGGCCGAACGCAACACCGGGCCGGACAGGTATTCCGCCCCGGCGGGCATTTTCCGCAATGGCCAGGTTGTCACGCTTGAGGTGGAAGGCGACGTGCACCGTGCCGCCTGGCGGTTGAGCCAGCAAGGGCTGACACCGCTGCAACTGGTCCGCCCCCTGCGGCGGCAATTGGTCGACGCCGGATACGAGATACTGCTGGATTGCGCGTCGCAGACCTGCGGCGGCTTCGATTTCCGCTTTGCCACGGAAACGCTGCCGGGGCCGAACATGTACGTCAACATCCGGGCCTATCATTTCATCACCGCTGTGCGCCCCTCTGTCGCGGCTCCGCAGGAGGTGCTGACGATCCTTGCGAGCACTGCGGCAAACTCGGCCTATCTGCAGATCATCCGCGCGGGCGAGGTAAGTGATGACGAGGTGGTGACCGATGCGCCGGTGCCTATTGCCCCGGCAGCGCAGGTCGAGAACGATCTGGGCAACCGGCTGATACAGCAGGGCCATGCCGTGTTGCGGGATCTCGAATTCGCGACCGGCGCCTCTGACCTCAACGACGGCAGCTATGCATCGCTGCAAACCCTGGCAGAGGTGCTGGAGGCGCGGCCAGAGCTGCGCATCGCACTTGTCGGACATACGGATTCGGTTGGCGGGCTGGACGGTAATATCGCGCTCAGCCAGCGCCGCGCACAATCCGTGCGCCGGCGCATGATCGACAGCTACGGGATCGACGGTGCAAGGATGGAGGCTGAAGGGATGGGATACCTCGCGCCTATTGCGAGCAATCTTGAGGAAACAGGCCGCGAGGAAAACCGCAGGGTTGAGGTGATCGTGCTGGGAGAGTGAGCCGAAGACAGAAAAAACCCCGACACCTAGAAAGTGCCGGGGGAGTTCACCGAGGGAGGTTGGTGTTCGTAATTCTGTGACCGCTCACCAGTCGTTGGGGCCCTTGTCGGCAAAGGCATGCACCAGAAAGTCGATGAAGGCGCGCACCTTGGGCTGGGTGAACCGGCCCGGCGGATAGACAGCGTAGATGCCCTGGGTCTCAAGCGGCAAATCGGGGATCGCATCTTCGATCAGCCCTTTTTCCATCGCGTCGGAGTAAAGGAAGCTGGGCAGGTAGGCGATGCCAAGGCCCGAGATCGCCGCATTCAGCAGGGATTGCCCGTCGTTGACCGACAGCCAGCCCGCGGTGCGCACCTGCCTTTTTTCGCCCGACGGGGCGGTCAGTTTCCAGACGTTGCCGCTGGACTGGTTGGAATAATGCAGCAGCTTGTGGTCGTTCAGATCGTCGATCTTTTCAGGCCGCCCATAGGTTTCGAAATACTTCGGGCTTGCGATCATGCGCTTTGTGGTTTCGGTCAGCTTGCGCGCGCGCAATGTGCTGTCCTCCAGTTCCCCGATGCGCACGGCCATGTCGAAACCTTCGCTGATCAGTTCGACATAACGGTTGTTGAGCACCATGTTCACGGTGATATCCGGGAAATCCTTGAGGAAATCCGACAGTGCCGGTGACAGGTGGTTCACGCCGAAATCGGTGGCAACCGAAATGCGCAGCAGGCCGGAGGGCGCGGATTGCATCGAGGTGACAAGGGCATCCGCCTCGCCCGCATCGTTCAGCACGCGACGTGCCCGGTCATAATAGGCAAGGCCGATTTCCGTGGGGGACACGCGGCGTGTAGTCCGGTTCAGCAGGCGCGCGCCCAGCCGCGCCTCAAGGGACGAGACGTGTTTTGACACAGCGGATTTGGAGATCCCCATTTTCTTGGCGGCATCGGTAAAGCCTCCCTGGTCCACCACGGTGGCGAATGCTTCCATTTCTGTCAGGCGGTCCATACAAGGGTTCCTCGTCCTCTTAGTTTCAAGGACCGTGTATGCTGTTCAATTTAGGCAAGATCGCGGCAGGGATGGGACAGTTGCAAGGTCTTTGCAGGAATCGTTGATGGCAGGGAAACGACGGAACAGTCTGTTTCTGCCTGTGATCAGAACCAGCGCACCAGCTTGAGAAGGGCAACCATGATGGCGCCCAATCCCAGCATAGACAGGCTAAGGATGGCAAAGGCACTGGGTGATCCCACACCCGGCATACCACCGACGTTGACCCCGAAGAGCCCGGTCAGGAAGCCCAAAGGCAAAAAGATGGCAGCGGCCACGGATAGTACATAGCTGTGCCGCGCCTGCCTCTGGGCGATATTCCCGTCATGTTCTTCCTGAACGGAGATCAGGCGACCCTGCAGCTCGTCAAGTTCTTCCACCGCAATCGCGGCCCGGTTTGCAAGTTCGCGCAAACCCAGGCTGACAGTTTCCGGAATCAAGGGCAGGTCAAGTGTCGCGAGTTTGCTGAGTGCGGCGCGTTGCGGCTCCAGGTAACGACGCAGGCGAATGACACTCCGACGGTTTTCCGGCAGGTCCCGGGGCATCGGTGTGTTCTTGTCCTCCAGCGCAATTTCATAGTGATCCGTGCGCGCGTCGATCGTGGCCACATGCTGATCCACCCGGTCGGTCAGCCCTTCGATCAGGGTTTCAAGGAACTTAGCCGTGCTGACCGGGGCTTGCTGAGCCTCTGCATTCCGGCGGATTGCGTCGATGGCAAATACCTTGTTGCGGCGGACGGTGATCAGCACGTCCTCATCAGCGTAGATGCGGACCGACACCATCTCGTCCGCATCCTGTCCGGCGTTCAGGTTAATGCCCCGAAGGTTCAGGATCAGCCCGCCCTCGAAGCGGTCGCATCTTGGCCGTGTCTTGGGTTGGATCAGGGCACCACCCGGAATGCTGTGCAGGTGTTCTCTGGTCCAGGCCTCAAGCAGTGGATCGGACAGGTCGAAATGCCACCACCGGAAAACCCCGCCGCCGGTCAGATTGTTGTCCTGCGGCACTGTGGTCGTACCGTCCTCGGCAATATCGAAAACACAGATCGGCATTGGCGGTCCCTCGTTACCCGGGCTTGAGTCTGCACCCGGCAGCCCTTGCCCGCAAGGTGTAGTCGCACCCGGTTCAGAGTGTCGCCGCCAGTCTTGTCCCCTGATTGATCGCGCGTTTTGCATCCAGTTCCGCCGCAACATCTGCGCCGCCAATGACATGGCAGGTCTTGCCCTTGGCCTCCAGCGCATCGGCCAGCGACCGGTCCGAAAGCTGCCCTGCACAAAGCACGATTGTATCAGCCGCGATCAGGGTCGGGTTTTCACGCGCCTCGCCAAAGCTGATGTGCAGCCCCTCCGCGTCGATCTTTTCATAGTTTACGCCTGCGATCATCCTGACCTGTTTCATGGTCAGTGAGGCACGGTGAATCCAGCCTGTGGTCTTGCCCAGGCCCTTGCCGACCTTGCTGGTCTTGCGTTGCAGCATGGTGACCTCACGGGCGGGGGCGTCGGGCTGGGGGCCTTCCGGGGCAAGACCCGCGCGATGCTGCGCCGGGTCGGTCACACCCCATTCACGCATCCATTCGGGCAGGTTCAGCGTTGTACTTTTGCCGTCGTGGACAAGGTGTTCGGACACGTCAAAGCCGATGCCCCCCGCGCCGATGACCGCCACCCGTTGCCCTGCCTTTGCGGTGCCGTTCAGCACGTCGATGTAGCTGACGACATTGCCGCTGTTCTGGCCCGGGATCTGCGGGTCGCGGGGGATGACACCGGTGGCGATGATCACTTCGTCAAAACCGTCCAGATCGTTGGCAGAGACCTCTGTGCCGAGTTCAACCGTGATCCCATGGAATGCGACCATGGTGCGATACCAGTCGACAAAGCCCCAGAATTCCTCCTTGCCCGCGACCTGCTTGGCCAGGTTCAACTGGCCGCCGATCTCTGACGCGCGGTCAAAGATGGTCACGGCATGACCGCGCTCCGCCGCGGTGATGGCGGCCGACAGGCCCGCCGGCCCGGCCCCCACAACGGCGATGGATTTTGGCGTCGCGGCCTTTTCGAGGGTCAGTTCGGTTTCGTAACAGGCGCGCGGATTGACCAGGCAGGTTGAAATCTTGCCGCCAAAGGTATGGTCCAGGCAGGCCTGGTTGCAGGCGATGCAGGGTGCGATCCGGGCGGCATGCCCTTCCATCGCCTTTTTCACGAATTCGGCATCCGCCAGCATGGGGCGGGCCAGGCTGACCATATCGGCGCAGCCGTCCGCCAGCACCTGTTCGGCGACGTCGGGCGTGTTGATCCGGTTGGAGGTGATCAGCGGGATGCCGACCTTGCCCATCAGCTTTTTCGTGACCCAGGCAAAGGCGGCACGCGGCACGGATGTCGCAATGGTCGGGATGCGCGCCTCGTGCCAGCCGATGCCGGTGTTGATGATGGTGGCACCTGCCTTTTCGATCTCCTGCGCCAGTTGCGCAACTTCGTCATAGGTCGATCCGTTCGGGATCAGGTCGATCATCGACAGGCGGTAGATGATGATGAAATCGGGACCAACCGTTTCGCGGACACGTTTGACCACCTCGATCGGCAGGCGCATCCGGTTTTCATAAGAGCCGCCCCATCGGTCGGTGCGTTTGTTCGTGTGGGTGACAAGGAACTGGTTCAGGAAATAGCCTTCGGATCCCATCACCTCGACGCCATCATAGCCCGCGTCCCTGGCGCGCCCGGCGCAGGCTGCAATGTCGCTGATCTGCTTTTCGATACCTTCCTCGTCCAGCTCCTTGGGGGCGAACATGGAAATGGGGGATTTGATCGCCGAAGGGGCGACGCAGTCGGGAGAGAATGCATAGCGGCCCGCGTGCAGAATCTGCATCGCGATCTTGCCGCCTGCCTCGTGCACCCGCCGGGTCACGATGCTGTGGTTCGACACGTCCTGATCGCTGATCATCATCGCCGCACCATGTGCGACGGAACCTTCGGCGTTCGGGCCGATGCCGCCGGTGACCATCAGACCAACCTCGCCGCGTGCGCGCGTTGCGTAGAATTCCGCGACACGGTTCCAGTCGCCGGTTTCCTCAAGTCCCGTATGCATGGACCCCATCAGCACGCGGTTCTTCAGCGTGGTAAACCCAAGATCGAGAGGGGCGAGCATATGAGGGTAGCTGGACATGGAAAATCCTTTCTGGCTTGCGGGCACTTGTGCGCAAGAACACCCGATCCGGAGGCTTGTGTCACGGCAGACGCGGCGTCATCCTGACCATTGGTAATGATCGGGGCGATGGAGGCAAGGATGCAGGTGCGGGCGCGCAGGGATCAGGGCGCGGAGGACGAAGCGCTTGGCCGGATCATGTATGATGCAATTCATCACGGTCCGAGCCAGTATTCAGCCGCAGAAAGGCAGGCCTGGCTACCGGCCCCGAACGCGGGCGATGGATGGCGCGCGCGCCTGTCGGCGCAACAGGTCTGGGTCGCCCATGACGGCACCGGTCCGGTCGGTTTCATGACGCTTGACGAGGATTACATCGACCTGGCCTTTGTCGCTGCAGGCTGGCAGGGGAAGGGTGTTTTCAAGACTCTTTTTGCCCGGGTCGAAGCGGCGGCTCAGGGTCATCGGCGGCTTTGGACCCACGCCAGTCTGATGGCGCAACCTGCCTTTCTGGCGGTGGGGTTCCATGTTATCCGTCAGGAAAACGTGACCCGGAACGGTGAGGTTCTGCGCCGCGCCGAAATGGAGAAGATGCTCGAATGACCCCGGAAGAAATTGCCAAACTGCCCTATCGCCCCTGCGTCGGCGTGATGTTGGTCAATGCCGCTGGTGACGCCTTTGTGGGGCAGCGCAAGGACCGCGACCAGGACGCCTGGCAAATGCCGCAGGGCGGCATTGAAAAGGATGAAGCCCCGCGCGAGGCGGCACTGCGCGAGCTGGAAGAGGAAACCGGCGTCTCGCGCGATCTGGTCACGGTGGTCGCTGAAACGCGGGGGTGGGTGCCATATGACCTGCCGCATGATCTGGTGCCGAATATCTGGAAGGGCCGGTTTCGCGGGCAGGAACAGAAATGGTTCCTGATGCGTTTCACGGGTACGGACGATCAGGTGAACATCGAAACCGCGCACCCCGAGTTTTCCCGCTGGCGTTGGTTGCCTGTGGATCAGTTGGTGCCCAGCATCGTTCCCTTCAAGCAGGCGGTTTACCGCGCTGTGGTAGATGAGTTCGAGGAGTATCTGTAATGCGATCTGTTGTCTTCATGCTGGCACTCTGTGCCCCGTTTCCGGCCCTGGCGCTGTCCTGCATCGCCCCGTCCGTCGAGCGGACCTTTCACGAGGTCAACGATGCCAAGGCCGAATACGTCGTGGTGCATGGACGCCTGACGCTGGATCAGAGCAAACTGCCAAGTGAGGGTACGACGCAATCCAATCCGCCCAAGATGACGATGGTGCCTGCGACGCTGAACGGAACCTCGCTGAGCGCATCGGGGTTCCATACGCCCTTTGATCACGACATCATGCTGGAAGTCGCCTGTTTTGGTCCCTGGTGCGGATCCATCGCCGATGGTGCGGATGTCCTGGCCTTTGTCCGCCGTGATGGCGGGCATTATGCATTGGGGATCAACCCCTGCGGGGGGCATGTATTTGCCCCTGCCCAACCGGCTCAGATGGAACAGGTAAGACAATGTTTCACCGGTGGGACCTGCAAGAAGAAATAGCCGTTCCGGAGAGGTTCGCGGGAACTGAACGTCGGTAACCCTGAACCCGGTAAGACCGTTTCAACACATCAAGACATGTCATTTATGACATGTCTTGATGTGTTTCCGGGTGCAGACCTTGCAGAAAAAGGCAAAGCGGTGCGGACGGGGCCGCCTCCTGATGCGGAATCTGCTCAACCGGGCCGGAAGATCGGGACATGGCCAGCAGCCTCAGCGGGCAGGATGCCGGACAGACGCGGATCATCTTCGATCTCGATCTGCTGTCTGTAGGGAGCAAAGCCGCTGCGGATGTAGAACCCCAGGGCCTGCGGGCTGTCCAGCGTGCAGGTATGCACGTGAAGCCGCGTGATCGGCGCGCGCCATGCCAGCGCAATCGCCTGGTTCATCAGGTAACGCCCGGCACCGGAGCCGATCAGGCTGGGCGCCAGCCCGAAATAGGCAAGCTCGCAGGCTCCTTCCTGGCGGAAGTCCAGCTCCAGGATTGCCGCATCCTCACCCGCCTTCTGCAGGGTATGGAATGTCACCTTGGGATCTTCCAGGATCGCCTGAAGCTCGGCATCCGGCATCATCCGGCGACCAAACCAAAGCCAGTCGCGTCCGACCCGATCAAACAGCGCCCTGTAGCGGGCCAGGTCGGGCCTGATCTGTTCGAATGTCAGCCCGGCAGGCAGATCGACGGGGCGCAAAGGCGGTTTTGCCTGCATGTGCAGATGCGTGACCACCATTGCCACCTTGCCCGGCGGAACGTCATGCAACCCGTCCGCGATCATGGCTCAGACCAGACCTTCGGCCCGGAACCGCGCCAGCATGTCCGCTTGCGGGCGTGGTCCGATGTGGCTGATCACCTCGCCGGCGCAAAGATTTCCCATGCGGCCGCAGGTTTCCAGATCGGCCCCCTTGGCGAGGCCGAACAGGAACCCGGCCGCGAACTGGTCCCCCGCGCCGGTGGCGTCCACCGGCGTGATCTTCTTGACCGGCACGTCAACCCGTTCACCCTCACGGATCAGGGTCACGCCGTCGCCCGAACGGGTGCAGACCACGATCGGGCAGATCGCTGCAGTCCTGCGGATCGCCTCTTCCAGATCTTCGGTTTCGAACAGGGATTTCAGCTCCGCCTCGTTGCCGATCACATAGTCGAGGTCATGTTCGATCAGGGTCAGAAAATCCGCGCGGTGGCGCTCGACACAGAAGGGATCGGAAATGGCGATGCCTGCCATGCCGCCTGCCGCCTTGGTCGCGCGCGCGGCCTCGCGAAAGGCGGTCTTGCCCGCGTCCTCGTCAAACAGATAGCCTTCGAGAAACATCATCTTTGCGTTGCCCGCGACGTCACCCGATACATCCTCCGACGCCAGGCCGGTTGAAATGCCAAGATATGTGTTCATCGACCGCTCCCCGTCGGGGGTGACAAAGATCATGCTGCGCGACGTCGGCATGTCGCCCGAAGTGACGGGCGGATTCACAAAGTCGATGCCGTGGTCCGACATGGCGCTGGCATAGAACTTGCCCAGGGCATCGTCCCGCACGCGCCCGATGAAACCCGTCTGCAACCCCAGCGCACCGGCCCCCGCAATGGTGTTGGCCACGGATCCGCCGGGCGTCTGCACCCGTTCCGCCATCGCGGCATAAAGCGTTTCGCCCCGTTCGCGTTCCACCAGTTGCATGATGCCTTTCTCGATCCCCATGTGATCGAGAAAACTGTCGTCGCACTGGGTAATCACATCCACAACGGCGTTGCCGATGCCAACAAGGTCGTAGGTCTTCATATTGTCTTTTCCTCAAATGGGCAGAGATCACGGATAATGCAGGTCCTGCACAAGGGTTTGCGGGCTTTGCAATGATAGCGGCCATGCAGGATCAGCCAGTGATGCGCGTGCAACTGGAAATCCGCCGGTATGTGGTCTTCGATGGCACGTTCCACCACGTCCACGGTCTTGCCCGGCGCAATGCCGGTGCGGTTGCCGACGCGAAAGATATGGGTGTCCACGGCCTGGGCGGGCTGCCGCCACCACATGTTGAGAACCACATTGGCGGTCTTGCGCCCGACACCGGGCAGGCTCTGCAGGGCGGCGCGGGAACTGGGCACCTCACCGCCATATTCCTCGACGAGGATCTGGCTCATTTTCATGACGTTCTTGGCCTTCTGCCGGAACAGGCCAATGGTCTTGATATGCTCAGTCAGGCCTTCCAGCCCCAGTTCGACCATCTTTTCGGGAGTATCGACGATCTTGAACAGACTGCGCGTCGCCTTGTTCACCCCGGCGTCGGTGGCTTGCGCGCTCAGCGCGACGGCAACCAGCAGGGTATAGGCGTTGACGTGATCGAGCTCCCCTTCGGGTTCCGGGTCAGCAGCCTGGAAGCGCAGGAAAATCTCGCGGATCGTATGATAGTCGAGCTGTTTTGCCATGTCGGGCATATGACGCAGAAACGGGGGTGGGGGCAAGGCATGGCGGCAAAGGCGCATGTTTCGGGTCGCCTGGGCGCTTCGGACTGCCTAGATTGGCTGCATGACAAACCAAGCTTCCTCCCCCGCCGATGACGGCTACCACTTTGGCGTGATGCGCCGCGCGATCGATTTGATTGATGCCTCGGAAACCCCGCTGACGCTTGAGGCGCTGGCGGCCCGGATGGGCATGTCTCCCGCCCATTTCCAGCGGGTGTTCTCCCGCTGGGTCGGCGTGTCGCCCAAAAGGTATCAGCAATACCTGATGCTGGGCCAGGCCAAGCAGATGCTGCGCGACCATGCCACAACCCTGCATGCAGCCCATGAGGTCGGCCTGTCGGGGACCGGGCGTCTGCACGACATGTTCCTGCGCTGGGAGGCAATGAGCCCGGGCGATTTTGCCCGCAAGGGGGCGGGGCTCACCATCTATTGGGGCTGGTTCGACAGCCCTTTCGGCCCGGCGCTGGTCATGGGGACCGACAAGGGGATCTGTGGCCTGGCCCTTGCCGCTGAAGTCGGTGAAGAGGCGGCGATGCAGGATCTGACAGGTCGCTGGCCGCTGGCGGATTTCGTGGAGGACCCGATGTTGCTGCGGCCATGGGTGCTGGCGGCTTTCGGCGCGCAGGATGACAGGCTGGAAAAGGCGCCGCTCTACCTGATCGGTGCGCCTTTCCAGATCAAGGTCTGGGAGGCACTGCTGCGCATCCCCTCGGGGCAGGTCACGACCTATTCCGACATCGCCCAGGCGATTGGCAGCCCTCGCGCTGTCAGGGCCGTCGGCACGGCGGTAGGGCGTAACCCGGTCAGCTGGCTGATCCCCTGCCACAGGGCGCTTCGGAAATCTGGCGCGCTGGGGGGCTATCACTGGGGTATGCCGGTCAAACGTGCGATGCTCGCCTTTGAGGCCGCCCGCGCAGAGGCCTGACAGGGCGCTGTTAACGCGTTTCCGGTTTTCGTTGAAACAAGGCATCGCCGATGTCCCGGGAGCGCCGAAGGCGTGGCAGGGTATTGGCGATACAACATGAACTGGAAACGCTGTAGGCGGGTTGCTGCCGATCGAAAATTCCCCCTGAACGCGGGCCGTTTGCGCACTATATATGCGCTACATCGAGATGCCGCGCCCGAACGCGGCCCCAGAACCAAAGGCAGTAGATATGATTTCTTCCAAACTTTCCCTCGCCGCGCTGATCGCCGGCGCATTGACCCTCAGCGCCTGTACAGAGCCAGGTCAATTGGGTGCAGGTCCCAACGATCCGAACCAGAAAACCAAGAACGGCGCCCTGATCGGGGCCGCCTCCGGTGCGGTTTTGGGCGCGCTCACGGCAGATGACGGCAACCGGGGTGACCGCGCCCTTGCCGGTGCTCTGCTCGGTGGTGCCGTCGGTGCTGGCGTCGGCTATTCACTGGACAAGCAGGAGGCCGAGTTGCGCCGCCAGATGGACAGCCGGGTCGTGATCACCAACACCGGTGACCGGCTGATCGTGACCCTGCCGCAGGACATCACCTTTGCCACCGACAGCACCGCGGTGCAGCCGAGCATTCAGGACGATCTGCGGGCACTGGCCCAGAACGTGCAGGTCTATGCAAATTCCACGCTGCAGATCATCGGCCACACGGACAGCGACGGCGATGCCGCCTACAACCAGACCCTCTCCGAAGGTCGTGCGAATGCGGTGGCCCAGGTGCTTTACGCCAACGGCGTGCCCGTCAGCCGGGTCCAGACCTATGGTCGCGGCGAAAGCCAGCCGATTGCAAGCAACCTGACGCCGCAGGGCAAGCAGCAGAACCGCCGGGTCGAAATCGTGATTCTGCCCAACGCGCGCTGATCCCCGGGCGCCCCGTCACGGGGTGCTTGAATGCTGAATTTTGCACGGAGCCCCTGCATAGCGCGGGGGCTCCTTGTTTTTGTGCCTGCGCCCGACCTGGCGTTTCGGGATATACCTGAATCACTTGTTCGCTGCCGCTCCCTTGGGCCTTACGCGAAAAGTGATGCGGGATGTTTCAAACCTATCCCGAAGCGCTGTAAAAGACAGAGCACTTACTGGGAGCGAAGATTGCCATGACAAAGCCAAAACTCCTGGGGATTTCGGGGTCCCTCCGGACCAATGCCACCAATACGCTTCTGCTGCGCGAGGCCGCGCGGCTGTTTGGTGCGGCAGAATATACCCAGGCCGATATTCGGTTCCCTTTGTTTGACGCCGACGAACAGGCAGCAAAGGGCGTGCCGGAGGCCGTGGTCAAGGTTGCCCGACAGATCGAGGCGGCGGACGCGGTGATCATCTCTACCCCGGAGTACAACAAGGGACCCTCCGGCGTGATCAAGAACGCGTTGGACTGGATCAGCCGGGTCGACTTCAAGCCATGGAACGACAAACCCGTCGCCGTGATGTCGGCGGCTGCCGGTCGCGCAGGCGGGGAACGCGCGCAGATGGTCCTGCGCGGATTCATGGTGCCTTTCCGCCCCCGGATCCTGCAGGGCCCCGAAATTCACCTTGCGGGCAGCGGTGACCAGTTTGACGAGGCGGGCAGGCTCAAGGGCGAGATTTACGTCAGGGAGCTGACCGATCTCATGCAGGCCTTGCACCGCATGATCTAGAGGTTGTCCGCGACCCGAAAACCATCGGGGATGGCATCGACCCCCTCCAGCATGAGATCAGCCATCACCTCAGCCACCTTGGGCGCCATGCCGAACCCGATCTTGAAGCCGCCGTTGGCGATGAAATGGCCCGGCCGGTCGGGCCACGGCCCCAGCATCGGTGCGCGGCTGCGGGCGCGGGGCCGCACCCCGGCCCAACGGGCGATCACGGGTGCATCCGCCAGCACTGGCACCGCCGCGCGGGCCCGCCCGATCACCTCGTCCAATTGCGCATCGGTCCGGTCCGGGTCGTCATAATCCCGTTCCGAGGTGGAGCCGATGGCGACAGTTCCGTCCTGATGCGGGATGATGTGAACCCCGCCCGCGAACAGCTGCGGCGCGCCCTTGGCGTCATGTTGCAGCAGGGCAGCCTGTCCTTTGACGCCTGCGCCGATCACACGGTGATGAGCGGCATTCATAGTTTCAAGCCCGGCCACCCCTGTCGCCCAGAGCGTCGAACCCTCATCGGCCCCTTCGGTGGTGACCGGGACTCCATGGGCGGCAAGGGCGCGCACCAGCGATGCGCAGCCCTTGCGCGGATGAACCAGTGCGCTCAGCGTGTCCCGGATCAAGAGCCCGGTCGGGCTTGCCGGTTCCCATGCGGCACCCGTGGCGGGGATGACCTGCCATGTGGCGTGATCCTGCCACAAGGCCTTCGCTGTTCCTGCGCGGGCCTGCGCAAGCTCCAGCAGATGCGGATCGGGGATGGGCTGCAGGCGGCCGTGCCGCGCATAACCGCTCTCACCGCCACCCGCTGCGTCCACCTCGCGCCAGAAGGTGGAGGCCATCAGCAGGCTCTCCAGTTGAAACGCCTTCTTGGGATTCCAGTTTTCCGGCACATGTGGTGCCAGCGCTCCGACGATGCCACCGCTGCTGCCTGCCGCGGGGCCGTTGGGGTCGATCACTTGCACCTTGGCACCGCGCCGGAGGCAGGCCCATGCAATCGAAAGGCCGAAAATGCCCGCGCCACGGATGGTGATATCATGCATTGCCATTCCCCGCCTGTTGTCGCACATCTGGCGCAACTCTCCCCAGCGGGCAACCCCATGCAGCAGCAGTCCGATCCGATCACCTGGCGCGACGGCAATATCCCCGTCTCCACCCGTTTCGACGACCCGTTCTTCAGCCTGGACGACGGGATCGCCGAGACACGCCATGTGTTTCTGACCGGCAATGACCTGCCTGCGCGGTTCCGCGATGCATTTGCCATCGGCGAATTGGGTTTCGGCACCGGTCTGAACCTGTTGGTCGCTTGGGATGCTTTCGCCACCGCGATGCCGGGGGCAACGCTGCATTTCACCAGCTTCGAAGCCTTCCCCCTGTCGTCCGATGACATGGCCCGCGCGCATCGTGCTTTCCCTTCATTCGACGGCAAGCGCGATGCGCTGGCAGCGGCCTGGACCGGGACCGGCGGATCGTTCGATCTACCGGGTTTGCGGCTGAACGTGATCCTTGGCGATGCGCGTGCCACGCTGCCCGCATGGACCGGACGCGCCGATGCATGGTTCCTTGACGGTTTCGCCCCGGCCAAGAACCCCGAACTTTGGTCGCCGGAGCTGATGGCCGAGGTTGCAGCACATACCGCACCACAGGGGACGGCGGCGACCTATACGGCGGCGGGCGATGTGCGGCGCGGTTTGGCGGCGGCAGGATTTGAGGTGCAGCGGGTACAGGGATTTGGCCGCAAGCGGCACATGACACGGGCAAGGATAGCAGGGTGAGTCAGGGCAACAATACACCGCTGGGCATTGGCCTGATGGTCGCGACGACATTTGTCTTTGCGGTTCAGGATGGCCTGTCGCGGCATCTGGCATCGGAATACAACGTGTTGATGGTGGTCATGATCCGCTACTGGTTCTTCGCAGCCTTCGTGATCGCGATTGCGGGGCGCAAGGCAGGCGGTGTGCGTGCGGCGGCCCGGACCTCGCAGCCGATCGTGCAGGGTATTCGCGGTTTTCTGCTGGCCACCGAGATTTGCGTCATGGTTTTTGCCTTCACCATTCTGGGGCTGGTCGAAAGCCATGCGGTCTTTACCTGCTATCCTTTGCTGGTGGCGGCGCTGTCGGGGCCGATCCTGGGGGAAAGTGTCGGCTGGCGGCGTTGGGCGGCCATTGCGGTCGGGTTTGTCGGCGTGCTGATCATCCTGCAACCGGGGATGAGCGTCTTTGACCCTGCCGCGCTGATCCCCCTGCTGGCGGCTGCCATGTTCGCGGTCTATGGCCTGCTGACCCGATATGTCGCCAAGAAGGATTCAACGGCCACCAGCTTCTTCTGGACCGGGGTCACGGGGGCCATCACCATGACCCTCGCAGGTGTCTGGTTCTGGGAACCGATGGTCGGTTCCGACTGGCTGATCATGGCCTGTCTCTGCGTGACGGGCATTTCCGGCCACTGGCTGCTGATCCGCGTCTACGAGGTGGCCGAAGCCAGCGCGGTGCAGCCCTTTGCCTATTTCCAGCTCGCCTTTGCCGCTGTCATCGGGTTGAGCTTCTTTGGCGAAACCGTGCGGGCAAACGTGGTTCTGGGGGCCGCCATCATCGTGGCGGCGGGGCTATTCACCTTTTGGCGCGAACGCCTGAAGCGTCGACCCGGTCAGCTCCTCTGAGAAGGGCACGGGCAGCGGATCCTTGCCCAGCCTTGCTCGGTAGGTCGGCAGGCTTTCCGTGACACGCATGATGTAGTTCTGGGTTTCGCGGAACGGCACCATTTCGATCCAGTCGACGATGTCGATCTCGCCTTTTCGCGGATCGCCGTAAAGCGCCATCCAGCGCGGCGGTCGCGCCGGCCCCGCATTATAGGCGGCCGACATCATCACCACGTTCCCGTCGAACCGCCCTGCCATCTGGCTGAGATAGGTCGCCCCCAGCCGCGCATTGTAATCCGGGTCGGCGATCAGCCTGTCGGTGGTGTGCAGGCTGCTGATGCCAAGGTCGCGCGCGATGTCGCGGCCCGTTGCAGGCATGATCTGCATCAGGCCCCGCGCGCCCACTGCGCTTTGCACCACCGGGTCGAATTCGCTTTCCCGGCGGGCGATAGACAGGGTCATTTCCGGGGCCATGGGCAGATCCATCTCGATCAGCGAATGCAGCGGGTAATAGGGCGCTGCGATGGTCAGACCCCGCTGCGCGGCGCGCTTGCCGATCATCACCGCCAGATGCGGCTGGCCGATGTCAATCGCCGCCTGCCCCAGCAGATGCAGGTCCTCTTCGACAAGCTGATCGGCAAGATGGGTCCAGAAACGTTCCGCCAGGCTCAATTCTCCCGACGCCTGAAGCAGCAGGCCCGCTTCGAACAGGGGGGCTTTGGCCAGCGCCGAGCTGCGCCAATCCTGTTCCGGTTCAGGCCCCGCAAGGCTGGTGTCGAAGGGCAGGCCGCCACGCTCCGCCGCAAGCAGCCCGTAAAAGGCGGTCTGGAACTTTGCCCCCATGGCATAGGCCTTGGCGGCCCCTTCGCTGTCGCCCATCGCCTCAAGCGCCCGGCCCTGCCAGTAGCCTGCCCGCCCCTGCGAGATTGGTGATTCGACGGCGCTGTCATGGTTGCTGAAGTGTTTCAGGGCGGTTTCCGGATCCTTGAGAAAACGCAGTGCGATATAGCCGGACAGCCATTCCAGATCGGCATAGTCCGACCCCGGCAGCAGGAAATGCCGGGAGGCCATGCGATAGGCGACCTTGGGGTCGCCGGTGCGCATCTCCTCCCGCGCCAGCGCGCGGCGCCGGTTGCCCCATTTGTCGGGTCGGCCCAGGGCTTCGGCGGATGTCGAGCGTTCCAGCATCAGATCCCTGGCGTCATCCACCAGGTTCTTGCGGAGGCGCCATTCGAAACGGTCATGCTGCAACCCGGCGTCGGCCTTTTTGGAGGCGGGCAGGGCGTCGATCATCGCGTTCACGTTGCCTTGCAGCTGTTGCAGGGCGATGCGGGTTTCGGCCAGCGCTATGTCCTCCTTGCCCACAAGGTCGAACATCTGCCGCGCCTCGGCATGTGCGCGGTCCCAGAGCATCGCCTCCAGCCGGGCGGCATGGTGGGGTTTCAGCAGCTCGGCATGGTCTTTCAGGAACAGTGCCTGTGATGTCGCATTCATCGGCATCGTCCGCCATGCCAGAACCAGGTCAGCCTGAGCATCACCCAGGTTTCCCGCCGCGGTCAGGGCCGCCGCATGGGCCAGGACGCCGCGCGGTGTCTGCGGTGCTACATTCTTGAAAAAGGCCAGGATGGCTTCATTGCCCGCGTCGATAACGGCATCTTCGCTCTGCCGGCGCAGATAATCTTCGCCGGGCCAGTCGGACCGGCGCGCCAGGAAATCCCGGACCTCGGCATAGGTGCCGCGGCCCGCGCGCAGGCGGTGCCATTCGATCACATCTGCCGCGACTTCGCCGTCGCGGGCGGCGATCATCGCGGCTGTTTCCCAATTGCCGTTGCGCATGGCGTCCATCGCCCAGCCCAGCGGGCGCGGGCGTTGCTCGGCCTCAGCCGCGAAGGCGACAGTGCAAACCAGCATCAGCGCAGTCAGAAGTCGTGTCATCGCTTGAGTTTCCATGGGTCAGGGGCTAGAGGCTTGCAACATATGGCATGCTGAGGTGAGTTCAAATCACTTGGCTGTGCCTGCCAATGTATTCCAGTCCGGCAACCCGCCGGCCAGCACAAAAGGAGCGTGCAAATGTTCAAAGGCTCACTGCCTGCCCTCGTCACGCCGTTCAGGAACGGCGAGCTGGATTTGGGGACATTGAAGAAACTTGTGGAATGGCACATCGGCGAAGGGTCGAACGGCCTTGTCCCGGTGGGCACCACCGGCGAATCCCCGACCCTGACGCACCGCGAACACGAACAGGTGGTCGAAGAGGTTGTTAAGGCGGCGGCGGGCCGTATCCCGGTGATCGCCGGTGCCGGTTCGAACAACACGCTTGAAAGCATCCGGCTTGCGCGACATGCCGAGGCGGTGGGCGCAGACGCCATTCTGGTGGTCACGCCCTATTACAACAAGCCGACCCAGCGGGGGTTGATTGCACATTTCACGGCGATCCATGATTGCTGCGAACTGCCGATCATCATCTACAATATCCCCCCCCGGTCGGTCATCGACATGACACCGGCGACGATGGGCGAACTGGCCAAGCTGCCGCGCATCGTGGGCGTCAAGGATGCGACCGGCGATCTGGCCCGTGTCAGCGCCCAGCGCATCACCTGTGGCAAGGATTTCATCCAGCTCTCCGGTGAAGATCCCACCGCACATGGTTTCAACGCCCAGGGCGGCGTCGGCTGTATCTCGGTCACGGCCAATGTCGCGCCCCGGCTGCTCAGCCAGATGCAGGCGGCCTGTGCCAAGGGCGATTATGCCACGGCCCTGGAAATTCAGGATCGCCTGATGCCGCTGCACTCTGCCGTGTTCACCGAGCCTGGGCTGGTTGGCGTGAAATACGCCATGTCACGGCTTGATCTGTGCAGCGAAGAAGTGCGCCTGCCGCTGACGAGCCTGTCCGATGAGACCAAGAAACTGGTCGATGCCGGTCTGCGCCATGCAGGGCTGTTGAACTAGGCTCCATCGGCGCAGGGTAGCCCGCGCGACACATCCTCCGAAAGCAGGCGCAGGGTTGGGCAAACCCTCGCCTGACCGGAGTTTCTGACATGGACATTCTGCCCACCGTCGCCACGCGCGCCGGGGACGCTGTGTTGCACCCAGGGCCATGCGGGCACCGCCGGGCTGCATAATCCGGGCTATGTGCTGGATACATCTGTCCTGCCCCTGGGCGCCTCGATCATGGGGCGGGTGGTGGAGCGGCGGCTTCCCCTGAACGGCTGACCCATCCAGGGGCAGGCTCAGCGTTTGCCGTAGTAGAGACCGACCACATGTTCTGCCTCTGCAAAGAACAGCCAGCGCGAGGCCAGCACGCCTGCCACATGCACCAGCACGGCGACCACCGCCAGCAGGTGGCTGAAGGGCAGCAGCAACAACAGCACCGGAAGCACGATCATCAGGCCGAATGAAATCACCCGCAACTTTTGCGCGTGCTTGCGGCCGATCTGAAAGACAAATTCACGCAGCAGATAATTGGTGCCGGTGTGCGGTGGCTCAAAGGCGCGGACCTTGCCGATGCCGCCCAGTTGTGTGGCGCTTGCGATATCGGTCCCCGATTGCTTCAGCGCCTTGTCACCCAGCAGCCATGTGGCGATCTGGACCGCGCCTGCGGCGATCAGCAGGACCACCGCCCAGGTGATCTGACCGGCAAGCAGGGCACCCCCGGCGAGGCTGAGAGACAGGAAATAGAAAGGGGTCAACGGCTGGTGCCAGCGCGGCACCGTCTTGAGCTGGGTATAGATCATGGCCGTGGTGAACACCGTGCCAAGCGACAGCAGCGCCCCCAGAATCCCGAGGGGCTGCCAGGCGGCGTCAAAGAACACCAGCCCCGCGCCATAGATCGCCATCACGATCAGGGCTGCAACGGCGCAGAGGCCTTCACGGCTCAGCCAGCTGGAGCGCCATTGCGTGAAGGCCTTGAGCGCCCGTTCCGGGTGGCCAAGGTGGAAGGTCGAAGAGATCAGACCGCCCACGGCCAGCAGGTATGCGATGGTGAAGAAGGCAAAGGCGGACCAGCCGCTGACCGCGGGGACACCGAAGCCCAGCCAGAACAACAGGCCGAACCCCAGGCCGGAGAAGGTCGAAAATGCGATGACGGAAGGTGCGGGATGCATCAGAGTTTCTCCAGTGCCTTGTCGAGCCAGCCCAGGAAACCGCCGGGCTCCTGCGCCACCGGTTCCAGGAAGGGGGCCAGCACGTCGATTTCCGGCAACCTATCCTTTGGCCGTGGCGGCAGATACTTATTGACGGGTCTGGTGCCCTGTTCTGGCATCAGGTCCACGCCGCCACGTTCTGCGACCAACTGGCTGACATCGCTGTCGGGGTCGCCCAGGTCGCCGAAGTGCCGCGCCCCTGCGGGGCAGGTGCGCACACAGGATGGGATGCGGTCCACCTCCGGCAGGTTTTCGTTGTAGATACGGTCCACGCAGAGGGTGCATTTTTTCATCACCTTCTCTTCCATGTCCATCTCGCGCGCGCCATAGGGGCAGGCCCAGGCACACAGCCCGCAACCGATGCAATCGGACTCATTGACCAGCACGATCCCGTCTTCGACCCGTTTGTAGCTGGCACCCGTCGGGCAGACGGTGACGCAGGGCGCATCCTCGCAATGCAGGCAGGACTTGGGGAAGTGGATCAGCTGCGCATGGCCCTCCTCGGGTTGCACCTCGTAGCTGTGCACCCGGTTCAGGAAGGTGCCGGAGGGGTTGCCGCCATAGGCATCCTGGTCACTGAGCGGCGCGCCGTAGTTTTCCGTGTTCCAGCCCTTGCAGGAGATCACGCAGGCATGACAGCCGACGCAGGTATCGAGGTCGATGACAAGGCCCAGCTTCTTTTCGGTGGAGGGTGGGAGAGTGGTCATCTGATGCGCTCCGTTGTCGGTGTGGCACCGGGGCGCTGCCCCGGACCCCGGGAATATTTAAGGCCAAAAAGAGAGGGGATCATTTGCCAACCTTCCATGCCAGGTTTTCCGGGCCCTGGGGAACCGGTGACTTGAGTGGCGGGTATTCGGGCCGTGCTTCCCTGGGCGCTTCGGCCTTTTCGATGCGCACTTTCAGGTCGAACCAGGCCGCCTGACCCGTGATCGGATCGGAGTTGGCCCAACGCATCCCGTCCGCCTTGGGCGGCAGCAATTCATGGATCAGATGGTTCAGCAGGAAGCCTTTGGTCGCCTCCGGTGCAGCCTTGTCCAGCGCCCAGGCTCCCTTGCGCTTGCCGATGGCGTTCCAGGTCCAGACGGTATTCTCGTTCAGCGCAGCCATCTCCATCACCGGCACGGTGATTTCACCATGTGGCGAGCTGACCCGCGCCCAGTCGCCATCGGACAGGTCATGCTGGCGCATCAGCTTGGTCGGCAGATACAGCGGGTTGTGGCCGTGCAGCTGACGCAGCCAGGCGTTCTGACTGCCCCAGGAGTGATACATTGCCATCGGCCGCTGGGTGAGGGCATTGATGGTGAAACCCTCGTTGCCCTGCTGGTCGGTCTCGTACCAGATCGGCAGGGGTGACATCGTCGCCTTGATCCGCTCGCGCAGATGTTCAGGCGGCTGGCGGTCGCCATGGCCCTCGGCTGCAAGCTGGAACTTGCGCATCGGTTCCACGTAGAGCGAGAACAGATAGGGTTGCGGGCTGTCGTAGAGGCCCAGTTTGACCGCCCAGTCCTGATAGGCCCTGTTCCAGGGTTTGTAGTAATTTGCACCATCGGGGATGTGTTCGGCAAAAAAGCCGCCGTTCCTGATGTAGCTGTCAAGCTGCCCTTCGTTCGGTCCGCCGCGCCCGTGTTGCAGGCCGTTTGCCCCCATCCGCCAGCCCGCCAGCGGGCCGATGCCGGGGCGGCGTTCGTGGTTGGTGATGTAATCCGCATAATCGGCGTATTTCTGGCTGCCATCTTCGTTCACGAAGCCGGGCAGGCCCAGCTTCGCCCCCAGATCGCAAAGCGCGGACTGGAAGCCCTTCACATTGCGGTCCGGCTCCACCACCGGCCAGCGGATCGCGTCGGCGGCGGCGTCCGCCTCGCAGATCGGGCGATCCAGCAGGGAAATGCAGTCATGCCGTTCCAGATAGGTGGTGTCGGGCAGGATCAGGTCGGCATAGGCCACCATCTCCGAACTATAGGCATCCGAGTAGATGATATGCGGGATGACGTAATTGTCGTTCTCGTCCTTGTCGGTCAGCATCTGCATCACGCCGCCGGTGTTCATCGAGGAGTTCCACGACATGTTCGCCATATACATGAACAGCGTGTCGATCTTGTAGGGATCGCCCGCATGGGCGTTCGAGATCACCATATGCATCAGCCCGTGAGAGGACATGGGGTTTTCCCAGGTGAACGCCTTGTCGATGCGGGCGGGTGTGCCGTCTTCCTTCAGCGCCAGATCGTCGGGGCCATGGACAAAGCCGAGGTGCGGGCCGTTCAGCGGCCCCCCCGGCGTCATGCCGACATGGGGCTTGGGATGTGCGGTCGCGGGCTTGGGGTAGGGCGGTTTGAAACGGAAACCGCCAGGCACCTCGACCGTGCCGAGGATGATCTGCAGCACATGCAGCGCGCGGCAGGTCTGGAAGCCGTTGGCATGGGCCGAGATCCCGCGCATCGCATGGAAACTGACCGGGCGGCCGATCATCGTGTCATGGGTCTCGCCCCGGAAGTCGGTCCATTTGTGGTCCAGCTCGAACGCCTCTTCAAAGGCGACGCGGGCAAGTTCCGATGCGATGGCGCGGATGCGGTTTGCAGGCAGGCCGCAACGCTCTGCGACGGCCTCGGGGGCGTAGTCCTCGCTCAGGTACATTTCGGCCATCTTGTGGAACACGGGCCGGTGGGTCACGCCCTTTGCACGGTAGGTGGCGGACAGGTCCGGCTTCACACCGGGCTGGTCATAGGGTGTCAGCTTCTTGGTCACACGGTCCATGACCAGTTGCTTGCCATCCTCATCGCGCAGGTAGAGCCCGAACTCCGGCGACTTTTCATCACCGTTCACCAGAACCGGGGCATCGGTGTATTGCGCGAGGTAATGCAGGTCGATCTTGCCCGCCTTCATCAGGCAATGGATCATCGACAGGATGAACAGCCCGTCGGTGCCCGGGGTGATCCCGACCCAATCGTCTGCCACGGCGTTATAGCCGGTCCGGATGGGATTGACCCCGATGACCCGCGCACCGCGCCCCTTGATCTTGCCGATCCCCATCTTGATCGGGTTGCTGTCGTGGTCCTCCGCCACGCCGAACAGCATGAACAGCTTGGTATGGTCCCAGTCGGGCTGGCCGAATTCCCAGAAGGCGCCGCCCATGGTGTATATGCCCGCGGCGGCCATGTTGACCGAACAGAACCCACCGTGTGCCGCATAATTCGGTGTGCCAAAGGCCTGTGCCCAGAGGCTGGTGAAGCTCTGCGATTGGTCGCGGCCGGTGAAGAAGGCCAGTTTCTCGGGATTTGACTCGCGGATGGGCCCCAGCCAATCGGCGGCGATCTGATAGGCCTCCTCCCAGCTTATTTCCTCGAACTCGCCCGATCCTCTGGGCCCGACACGTTTCAGCGGCGCACGCAGGCGCGAGGGGGCATTGTGCTGCATGATCCCTGCCGACCCCTTGGCGCAAAGCACACCCTTGTTCACGGGATGGTCGCGGTTGCCCTCGATATAGGCGACCTTGCCCTCCTTGAGGTGAACATTGATCCCGCAGCGGCAGGCGCACATGTAGCAGGTCGTCTTGCGCACCTCATCTGACACTTTCGGGCTCAGGTTCAGCTTGGGCTGGTTCATCACTCGGGTCCTTTTTTGGGAGTCAGATAAGGCTGCGGATCAGCGAGAGCATCGCCAAGCCGATCAGAAGGCTGAGACATAAGGGTTTGTAGTAGGGTTCCCACCTCGGATTAAAGAGCCTGGTACCGAGCCAGACGCCAAGCAATGTCACCGGCAATAGGAACATGGCAGCCTGTGCTGACGCAAGGGTCATCACGCCAAAAGCCAGAAGGTATATCAACGATCCAAGTGAGCCGACAAAGAGGTAAAGCACCAGGGTGCCGCGCATGGTCCGCGCCGTATCGTTCTGGCTGAGCACATAGAGCGCGACCACCATCCCGCCCACATGTGCCACGCCAGAGACGATACCGGCCAGCACCCCGGCAACGAGCGTGCCGCCACGGGTGGCGAGGGCGGGGATGTTGACCTTGAGCATCTGCAGGGCGGCCAGCACAAGGATCATGCCCAATGCGATGCGGCCAGACGCGGTGGCGGGCAGGCTTACGGTCAGCCAGAGGCCCAGGGGCCAGCCGATCCAGTTGCCTGCAACCAGCAGACCCGCGCGGGTTCGGTTCGCGGACTGCCAGCCGCCGCGTGCCATCAGCAGGCTGGCCGCCATTTCCTGAAACCACAGGATCGGGATCAACAGGATCGGCGCGATGAAACTGGCCGCAGCCGCCATCACCAGCGCCGACAGGGCAAAGCCCGCAAACCCCCGCACGAGACCGGCGGCGAAGGTGATGCCAAGCAGCAGCGCCACCTCGACCGGGGTGAGAGGCAGGGGGAACCAGGGATCAGGCATCGGCGGTGTCGATGCCGGTCAGCTGCGCGGCCTGCATGGCGATATGCGCCTCTTCGGCGGCGGGGACAACATGGACAGGCAGGTCCCCGGCCCAGCGCAGCAGGTCGGTGATGCGGGTGCGGATGTCCGCGTCGTTCTCGCCGATGCCGCCGGTAAAGGCGATGGCGTCGCAGCCGCCCATGGCCGCGAACATCGACCCGGCCTGACGTGCGGCCCAATAGGCAAAGTGATCGCGGGCGAAGGCGGCCCGAGGCGTGTCACCGGCAGCCAGTTCACGCATGTCGCCGCTGAAGCCCGACAGCCCCAGCAACCCGCTCTGCGCGCTGAGGATCTGATCGGCCTGCGGCAGCCCGACGCGGGAGACCAGTTCCAGCACCGCGCCGGGGTCGATCACGCCGACGCGGGTGCCCATGGTGAGCCCGCCCAGGGGCGAATAACCCATGGTGGTGGCCACAGACTTGCCCTCGCGGATCGCGCAGAGCGAGGCACCGTTGCCCAGATGTAATGCCAACAACCGCGCGGGCAGCGGCGCGCCCGTCATCTCCGGCAGGGCACGGGTAAGCGCGGCATAGCTGTTGCCATGAAACCCGTAGCGCCGCAGCCCGCGCGTGGCGGGCAGATCGGGCAGAGCGTATCGCCGGGCGACCTCGGGCACAGTGGCGTGAAAGGCGGTGTCGAAGCTGGCCACCTGCGGCAGCGACGGGGCGGTCTGCGCGATCCAGTCGATGGCGGCCAGGTGATGCGGGTTATGCAGCGGCGCCAGCGGGATGCAGGCCTCAATGCCCGCGCGGACCTTGTCGGTGATGTGCGCCGGGGCGGTGAATTCATCCCCGCCATGCACCACGCGATGCGCCACCAGCGCGAGCCGGTCCAGCGCTGCACCTTCCGCCGCCAGCGCATCCGCCACCGCGCGCAGCGCGGCGGCATTGTCCGGCAGGGACAGGGCGCGCGGTGCGGCACCGCTGACTTTCAATTCTCCCCGGGCACCGATCCCCGTTGCCTCGACCCGCAGCATCTCGCGGAAACGCGCGCCGAAAAGCGCGCATTTGATCGACGAGGATCCCGCATTGAGGACGAGTATCGGCCCCGGCACAGATCAGACCGACTGCGGCCGCATGTCGGACTTCGAGATGCCCGCAACACTGACCGGCTTTTTCATCGCGTCGCGGCGGAAGGGTTCTCCCAGCTCCTGGTTGATCATGGCTTCGATCAGCGTGGTCTTTCCGTGGTTCATCTGGTCGTCGATCGCCTGTTTCAGGGCCGCCGTCAGTTCATCCATCGTGCGCGCCACAACACCCTGCAGACCGCAGGCCTGGGCGATGCCCGCATAGGACACCTTGGTGTCCAGCTCGGTGCCGACGAAGTTGTCGTCGAACCACAGGGTCGAGTTCCGCTTTTCCGCACCCCATTGGTAGTTGCGGAAGACGATCTGCGTCACCGCCGGCCATTCGCCACGTCCGATTGCCGTCAACTCATTGACCGCGATGCCAAAAGCACCGTCACCCGCAAAACCCACGACGGGCACATCAGGCTGGCCGATCTTGGCACCCACGATGGCGGGCAGGCCATAGCCGCAGGGGCCAAAGAGACCGGGTGCGAGGTATTTCCGGCCCGCGTCGAAATCGGGATAGGCATTGCCAATGGCGCAATTGTTGCCGATGTCCGAGCTGATGATCGCCTCGCGCGGCAGCGCAGACTGGATCGCACGCCATGCCATGCGGGGCGACATCCAGTCCGGCTTGTCCTTGCGGGCGCGTTCGTTCCATGTGGTGCCGGGATCGTCCTCTTCGTGGTCCATCGAGGACAATTGCTGCGCCCAGGTGGATTTCGCCTTGGCGATCTTTGCCTTGCGGTCTGCGCGGCCGGCGTCGCCCGCATCGTCGGACAGCTGGTTCAGGATGCCCCTGGCCACCTTGGCCGCGTCCCCCACGATGCCCACCGTGACCTTCTTGGTCAGGCCGATCCGGTCGGCGTTGATGTCCACCTGGATGATCCTGGCGTCCTTGGGCCAGTATTCCATGCCATAGCCCGGCAGGGTCGAGAAGGGGTTGAGCCGGGTGCCGAGGCAGAGAACCACATCGGCATCCTTGATCAGCTCCATGCCCGCTTTGGACCCGTTGTAGCCCAGCGGGCCTGCAAACAGCGGGTGCGAGCCGGGGAAGGCGTCATTGTGCTGGTAGCCGACACAGACCGGGGCATCCAGCCGCTCGGCCAGCGCCTTGGCCGCGTCAATGCCGCCTTCGGAGAGGACCACGCCGGCGCCATTGAGGATCACAGGATTCCGGGCCCCGCTCAGCAGTTTGGCCGCCGCGGTGACGGAGCCTTCGCCGCCCGGGGAATGTTCGAATTCCATCGGTTCGGGGATCTCGATGTCCACCACCTGGGTCCAGAAATCGCGCGGTATGTTCAGCTGTGCGGGACCGGACAGGCGCTTGGCCTTGGCGATGACGCGGGTCAGCACCTCGGCCACGCGGGTCGGGTCGCGGACCTCTTCCTGATAGGCGACCATATCCTCGAACAGTTTCATCTGTTCGACTTCCTGGAAGCCACCCTGGCCGATGGTCTTGTTCGCGGCCTGTGGCGTGACCAGCAACAGCGGCGTGTGGTTCCAGTAGGCAGTTTTTACGGCGGTCACGAAATTGGTGATGCCGGGCCCGTTCTGCGCGATCATCATCGACATCTTGCCGGTCGCCCGGGTGAAGCCATCGGCCATCATCCCGGCCGACCCTTCATGGGCGCAGTCCCAGAACATGATACCCGCCTGCGGAAACAGGTCAGAGATTGGCATCATCGCTGACCCGATAATGCCAAAGGCATTGTCGATGCCGTGACGTTGGAGGACTTTTACGAATGCTTCTTCGGTCGTCATTTTCATCGCAGATGATCCTTAATATTTCGTGAGTCGCGCGATTCCCGGGCGTTTGGCCCACCCTAGGCGGCTATATCCCCTACTGTTAGGGCCAAAAAGAACAGGCGCCTAAGGCCACTTCAGGAAAACTCCCGGATTGCCTGTGCAACCAGGGCCAGGCCCTCCGGGATGCGGGCGGCGGGGATCGAGGAATAGGCCAGACGGTAGTAGTTCGATGGTTGATGCGCGCCGGTAAAGAAGGGGCGGCCCGGTTCGATCAGCACGTTCTGCTGGTGCAGCCTGCGGGCCATCACGTCGGTATCGACCCCGTCGGGCGCGCGCATCCAAAAGGAGGAACCGCCGTAATAGCCGCGCCCGGAGATGCGCAGGTCGTGCTCTGACAGGGCCTTTTCCATGACCGCGCGCCGGTCCTGCAGGGCGCTGCCCATGCGCCGGATCAGGGCATCGTAATGGCCCAGTGACAGGAAATAGGCGGCGGTGCGCTGGATATGTCCCGGCGGGTGCCGCAGGACGGAGGCGCGCAGCGCGCGGGCTTCCTTGATGAAAGGCTCGGACCCCACGAGATAGCCAAGACGCAGCCCCGGAAACAGCGACTTGGAAAAACTGCCGACATAGATCACCCGGCCATCGCTATCGAGAGATTTAAGCGCCGGCGAGGGTGGTTTGAGAAAGGACATCTCGAACTCGTAGTCGTCCTCGACAATCAGGGCATTCATCTCTCCGGCGCGGGCCAGCAGGGCATGGCGGCGCTCCATCGGCATGGTGGCATTGGTCGGGCATTGATGGCTGGGAGTGGTAAAGATGACATCCGTGTCGGGGGGGATCGCATCGGGCGGGATGCCATCGGCATCGACACGGACGGGTGTCATATGGCAGCGCGATTGGGTCAGGATGTCGCGCAGCGCGGGATAGCAGGGATCTTCGACGGCGGCGCGTCTGCGTTGGGTCAGCAGCACCTGGGTGGTCAGCCAGAGGGCGTTCTGCGCACCCAGGGTGATCAGGATCTGTTCGGGCCGGGCGTTGATGCCCCTGCGCGGCAGGGTGTGTCTTGCGATGAATTCGATCAACTGCGGGTCGTCGCGGTCAAAGTAATCGGTGGTCAGGGCCGAAAAGTCGCGCTGGCCCAGGGCCTGCAGGGCGCAAAGCCGCCAGTTGGCATGGTCAAACAGGGTCGGGTCGGCCTGACCATAAATGAAAGGATAGCGGAACTTTGCCCAATCCTGCGGTTTCGACACGGTGGCGCCGCCGCTGAACTTCTGGCCGATGGCGCGCGACCAGTCGACCGCATCTTTCCGTTCCGCCGCCGGGGCAAAGCTGGGCGGGGTGGGGGCGTTGCCCGACACGAAGTAGCCGGACCGGCCCTTGGAGGTCAGGTAGTCGTTTGCCAGCAGTTCGGTGTAGGCGATGGTGACGGTGATCCGGCTGACGCCGAGATGTGCGGCCAGCCTGCGGGTGGAGGGCAGCTTTTCGCCGGGCCGGAACCGGCCCGACAGGATGCCCTGCGCGATCATTTGCTGGATCTGCTGCTGCAGTGTTCCCTGTGTGCCGGGGCGCAGAAAGAAGGTTTCGACGGGAAGGGCCATGACGTTACCTTAGATTGGACCTAACGGGCAATCAATCTGGAGATATCGGTATGCGAAATGGAATTGCCTTGCAGGGGGAGTCTATCTGGTCGTTCAGCGCGTGTAAATCAATAAATGAGACTTTTGGTTTCGTTCATTTCCATTGATCGAAGGGAATTGGCCGACACAAGCCGTACACGGGCGATGCACCGCAGGGTGCATCCTCTGTTTGTTCAGCTAAGCGCGCCATCCTTGCCGCCACCATAATCCGGCGAATGGATGCGCATACCGAAATGGGTCCAGAGCCTGAAGCGGCTGCAGAACGGCATGGAGGACGCATGGCTGCGGGGAAGCCTGACCGAAAAGTGGATCGGGCTGGATCGACGGGCACCTGTCCCGCGACCGACAGCGCGGATCAGCGTGCCATGATCTCGGCCCACCAGCACGCATCGGAGTCAATAAGGGCCGAAATGAAGAAGGGCCCCGCCTTGCGGCGAAGCCCAACCAATCCTTGGAGGGATGTTCAGTCTTACGGGCAGGCCGCCGAATAGCGCGAGCCATCGGGACGCTGGTAAACACAGGTGCCCGTCTGGGTCTTGCCGATGTAGTTCCCGGCAGCGGCACCAACGGCACCGCCGATCAGCGCGCCAGCCACACGGTCGTCACCGCCGGAAACGGCAGCGCCTGTCGCGGCACCAAGAGCGGCACCGGTCAGGGCGCCCTGATTTGGACCGCCCGGTTCACAGGCTGCAAGTGCGGCAATCATGGGGATGGCGATAAGAAGCTTTTTCATTTTGGTCTCCCGAATTGTTGTTCGTGGGTTAACGCGATCCGTTCCAGAAAAGTTCAGACAAATTTTTAACCGACCGGTTTATCGGCGGAGATCAGCCATCTGGCAGGGTCGCGTATCTTGTTCGGGCAAGACATGGCGTGGGTCGGATAAATCAAAGGCCGGGTCAAGCCCGGCCTCTGTTTCTATTGGCAAGAAAGCGCTGAGCGCCCGGACGTTCAGGCGAAGACGCGGCCCAGCGCCCCGTCCACCGCTTCGACGATCTGGTCGATGTCGTCCTTTTTCGCGATCAGCGCGGGCGAGAAGCACAGCGTGTTGTTCTTGCCCGGCAGGGAGCGGTTGGTGGCGCCGATGATGACACCCTGTCCCATGCAATCGCCCACCACCTGCTGCACCAGCTTTTCAGCGACGGGTTCGCGGCTGTTGCGATCAGTGACAAGCTCTGCGCCCAGGAACAGGCCCTTGCCGCGGACCTGACCGATGACAGCATGTTTGTCGGCCAGCGCCTGCAGCTGGTCCAGCATGTAATGGCCCATCTCGGTGGTGTTCTGCAGCAGGTTCTCGTCTTCGATGATCTTCATGTTCTCGATGCCGGCGGTCGGCCCGGCGGTGCAGCCCCCGAAGGTGGAGATGTCGCGGAAGTAGTTCAGCGGGTCGGCGGCATCGTCCTTGAACATGTTGAACACCTCTTCGGTGGTGACAAGGCAGGCGATGGCGGCGTAGCCGGAGGCGACCCCCTTTGCCATTGTCACCATGTCCGGCTGGATGCCGTAGTTCTGGTAGCCGAACCAGGTGCCGGTGCGGCCCACGCCGCAGACAACCTCGTCGATGTGCAGCAGGATGTCGTATTTGCGGCAGATTTCCTGGACACGTTCCCAATAGCCCTCCGGGGGCGTGATGACACCGCCGCCGGCGGTCACGGGTTCAAGGCACAGGCCGCCGACGGTATCGGGCCCCTCGGCCAGGATCACCTTTTCGATCTGGTCAGCGGCCCAGACGCCATAGTTTTCCTGCGGTGCGCCGTCCTGTTCGAAGCTGCGGTATTCCAGGCAATGCGGCACCCGGACAAAGCCGGGGGTGAAGGGGCCGTATTGCGCATTGCGTTCGTCCTGACCGCCCGCCGACAGCGCGCCGATGGTGGTGCCGTGGTAGTCGCGGTCGCGGTAGAGGATCTTGTGCTTCTTGCCGCCGTAACGCTTGTGCGCGATCTGGCGGACCATCTTGAAGCCCTTCTCGTTCGCCTCTGACCCCGAGTTGCAATAATAGACGCGGCTCATGCCGGGCATCTTGTCGATCAGCATCTCGGCAAAGTTGGAGCCGGGGATGGAGCCTGCAGAGCCTGCGAAGTAGTTGAGCTTGATCAGCTGGTCGCGCACGGCATTGGCGATACGCTCGCGGCCGTAGCCGACGTTGACTGTCCAGACGCCGCCGGAAACGGCATCGAGGTGTTCCTTGCCCTTCTGGTCCCAGACGCGCATGCCCTTGCCTTCGACAATGATGCGGGGATCGGTGGTCTCGTAGGGCTTGTGCTGGCTCAGGTGGTGCCAGATATGCGCGCGGTCGGATTCCACCACGCGGGAAATATCGTTCTCGTTGAAATTGCCATCCATGGATCGGACCTTTCTTCGCTGGGAGAGCGGGTGAATTCAGGGCACAACTGGCCCCGTCTGTCCAACTGTCTGAGGGTTGCGGGCAGAATCAAGTAGGGCCAGACCTGCCCCATTCGTAGCGCCAGAATTTGGGCGTGTCTAATGGGGCAGAGGTCAGAAGATGAAATCCGAGGCGTCCAGGTCGCTGAGGTCGGTGCCGGTGAGGGTGATGGTACTGCCGTCGCCGGTGTCGATCACCACGTCCGCACCGATCTGGAACAGGTGGTTGTCGTGCAGATCCGCGAAATTGGTGATGGCTGTTACGCCACTGAGGTCGATGCGCTCGAAAGGGTTCAGAGCCTCGAAATCGGCGATAGTGTCCTGCCCGAAACCATCTGCAAAGATAAAGGTGTCGGCATTGTATCCGCCGATCAGGCTGTCGTTCCCAAGCCCTCCGTCAAGCCTGTCGAACCCTGCATCGCCGGAAAGAAAATCGTTCCCGTCATTGCCTTCCAACGTATCGTGACCGGTGCCGCCAAATATGCGGTCGTTACCGTCGTTCCCGGACAACAGATCGTTGCCCTGCTGGCCGAACAGCGCGTCGTCAGAACCGAGCCCCTCGATGCTGTCCTCGCCGGTGCCACCGTACAGGCGGTCAGAACCGACGGATCCTTCGAGGACGTCATTACCATCCTCACCAAAAAGCCAATCGGCGTTGCCCCCGCCACGCAGGGTGTCGTTGCCCGTGCCGCCATATAGGGTGTCAAAGCCGAAATCGCCTGTCAGAAAGTCATTGCCGGCACCACCATGCAACCGGTCATTCCCGGAACCGCCGCTCAACTGGTCATGGTCATTTCCGCCGTGCAGGATGTCGTTGCCACTTCCGCCCTGAAGGTTGTCACGCCAGTGACCGCCGAAAAGCACGTCGTCCCCGCTGAACCCGCGCAGGTAGTCGTTGTTGGCACCGCCGTAGAGCGTGTCGTTGCCGTTAAAGCCATCAAGCCTGTCGACGCCACCGTTGCCGTAGATCACCGTGCCGGTCTGATAGCCCCAGATTATTTCGCCGTACATGCCACCCATGATCGTGATGGACTGTGGGTCGGGGAGGTAGTCGTAAAGCGTCCCTTGATATCTCATGTAGCCCATCGAGGCGTTCAGAACGATATCCTCAACCCGCAGCAGGTCCACGAGCCCGGCGAAGCGCGCATCGCCTGTCAGGGTAAGTGCGTCATCCAGCGCTTGTGCGACCTCTGCCGCATCCCAATTCATGCCTGTCATGTTCGAGGCGACGGTGGAAAGATCGGCCTCCAGATAGTCAATTTGGGTGACGGTCCCTGAAATCGGCCATCCGGCATCATCGAAAACCAGATCTGTTCCGACGACCCGGATCGCCCGTTCCCCCTCGATCGTTGGCAGGAACATGAACTGATCGGGCGTATCGGGGTCTGACACCAGCTGGTGCCCGCCTGGGATCCAGTCACTGAACTGGTGATAGCTGTTGTTGGAAAATATGACCATTTTTCTGGCCTTTCAATCTGCGGAGCAGTTCTGTTGAATGAGATCAGGTTAGGAGGTGTGGCACCCGAGGTCAAATCCGGCGGTCGCGTGCGACAGGTTGTGCCATCTGGACTCATGCACTGCCGCCGGTTGGACGTTTGTTCGCGGCGTGATCGCTCACAGGATCGGGAACCAGGTCAGAGCGGATTTCGATGTTCCGAATGGCGAAATCGGGTTTGCTGAAATGTCCCCTTGGCTCTGCCCAAACATCAGTCAGCGGTCGTGCGAAAACCGGAACAAACGAGAAAACAAGGCAGAAATTTGAAGGTGAGCGCGGCGTCCCTTGCATTTTCGCGCAGGATAACGCCCAACTTGGCATTACAAATTGAGACGATACGACCCAATAACGGGCAGCCAATGTCCGTAAATAAGATCAAAGGGAGATTACAATGATCAAGAAAACCACCACCAGTTTTGTCGCCGGCGCCGTGATGGCCCTGACCGGTCAGGCCGCATTGGCGGATGCCCATTCCGGCGAGATCACCGTCGCCTATTTTCTCGAATGGCCGATGCCGTTGCTGGCGGCCAAGGCTTCGGGTGCCTATGAGGAAGCGCTGGGCAAGAAGATCAACTGGGTCTCTTTCGAGACCGGCACCGCGATGTCCGCCGCCATGGCTTCGGGCGACGTGCAGATTTCAATCAGCCAGGGTGTGCCGCCCTTCGTCGTGGCGGTCTCGGGCGGGCAGGACATCCAGGTGGTCGATGTGGCCGTGTCCTATTCCGACAATGACAATTGCGTGGTGAAGGCCGATCTGGAGATCGACAAGGACAGCGCCTCCGAACTGGCGGGCAAGAAGGTTGCCGTGCCATTGGGCACGGCGGCGCATTATGGCTTCCTGCGCCAGATGGACCACTTCGGCGTGTCGCTTGACAGCCTGCAGATCGTCGACATGGCACCGCCGGAAGGTGCCGCTGCGCTGAGCCAGGGCGCGGTCGATTTCGCCTGCGGCTATGGCGGTGGCCTGACGCGGATGAAGGAATATGGCAACGTTCTGCTGACCGGCGATGAAAAGGAAGAACTGGGCATCCTGGTGTTTGACGTGACCTCCGTGCCTGCGTCCTATGCGGCGGAAAACGGCGAGGAACTGGCCAAGTTCCTGAAAGTCTCTGCCGAGGCCAATGCGCAATGGGCGGCCGACCCCAGTGACGAGATGCTGGCCCAGATCGCGGAGCAATCCGGCATGGACCTGGAAGCGGCGCGGTCGGCGATTGCAACCTTCAAGTTCCCCACCGTGGAAGATCAGCTTTCCGAGCGTTGGCTGGGCGGCAATGCGGCGACCTTCATGAAAGGTGTGGCCGAGGTCTTTGTCGCGGCGGGCTCCATCGATTCGGCGCTGGACAGCTATGAAGGTGCCGTCAACACCGTGCCGCTGACAGCGGCCAAGGAGATGATGGACAGCGGTTCGTGATGGTTCGGGGCCGGTGCGGATTTCTCTGCACCGGTCCCGATGATCTGGCGACCTAACGAAACTGAGGCGGGTCCACCCGCCCCATTGCCCCCCGGGCAGAAAGCCGAAATGATGAGCGGACTTTCCATCGACAATCTCTCCATGCGTTTTGATCTGCCGGGGGGCGGCCATGTGCAGGCCCTGCAGAACGTGACGCTGGACCTCAAGGCCGGCGAATTGTTGAGCGTGCTTGGCCCGTCGGGATGCGGCAAGACCACCCTGTTGAACATCGTGGCCGGGTTCCTGGCCCCCACCGGCGGCAAGATGACCCTGAACGGCCACCAGATCACCGGCCCGGATGCGGAACGCGGCATGGTGTTTCAGCAAGGGGCGCTGTTCGAGTGGATGTCGGTGCGGGAGAATGTGGGCTTTGGCCCCTCGATGAAAGGCATGCCCAAGAACGACAAGGCCGAGACGGTGAATCGCCTGCTGGATGTGGTGGGCCTGCAGGATTTCAAGGAAAAGGCGGTTTACGAACTGTCGGGCGGGATGCAGCAGCGTGTGGCGCTGGCGCGGTGCCTCGCCAATGACCCTGACGTCATCCTGATGGACGAACCGCTGGGCGCGCTGGATGCGCTGACCCGCGAGAAGATGCAGAGCCTTGTGCTCAAACTTTGGAAAGAGACCGGCAAGACCATCATCCTGATCACCCATTCGGTCGAGGAGGCGTTGCTGCTGGGTGAGCGGCTGATCGTGATGGCCCCCCGGCCGGGGCGTATTCACAAGGAATACCGCCTGCCCTTTGCTGAGCTGGGCGTGAATGCGGACCTGCGGGAGGTCAAGAAACATCCTGAATTCGGGCCGCGCCGCGAAGAGATACTCAACATGATCTGGGACATGGAAGAGGAGATCATGGGCACCAAGGAGGACGCGGCATGACCGGTCTGTTCTTCCTCGCGATCTATGTTGCCATCTTTGTCGTCAGCGCCTTTGTCGTGACCCGCGTGCTGCAGAAGACGGCGCAGGATTATACCTCGTTGAAAACAGTGACCTTCGGGGATGAAAGTGCCGTGCGGCCAAACCGGGTTGCCGGTGTGGTGTCGATCCTGACGATCTTTGTGATGTGGGGGGTCTTTACCGGGTCCAGCCTGCTGCCCTCCTTCCTGCATGCACCGGGTGCCTTTGTGGGGACAACCACCTTTACCTATACCGCCCAGGCGCCCGGGCAGGCGCCTGACGATGCCACGGTGACTGTGGTGGTTCATCCGCGCGGCGCGCCGGCGGAGGCGCCCGAGGTGCCGCCGGGAGAGGGCTTTGCCAAGGACGATTCCATCGCCATTGCGCAATGGCGCAGCGGGTTGATCCGCGTCGATGCCAACGACGCGCTGAAAAAGAGCGACGGGGCCGAGGTGATTGCCATCAACGGTCAGAAGATCGCCCCCGGGGGGACGGTTCAGACGGCGGATGGCACCGTGACCCTCTCGGACAAGGGGACACCCAATTTCCAGCCCGCGCGCGGCTGGCAGATGGAGCCTTTGTACCTGCCCGCCCCCGAAGTGGTCTGGAGCAGAACGCTTCAGATCATGCGCGACGGGTTCCGCAATTTCACGCTGTTGGAACATCTGGGCTATTCGCTGTTCCGGGTGATTCTGGGGTTCCTGCTGGGCGCTGTCGTGGGGATTCCGCTGGGCTATGCGATGGGGCTGAGCAACTGGTTCAGAGGCTGGTTCGACCCGATCGTGGAGTTCATGCGCCCGGTGCCGCCCCTCGCGCTGATCCCGCTGGTGATCATCTGGGCCGGCATCGGCGAGGCGGGCAAGATCATCCTGCTGTTCCTCGCGGCGCTATGGATCATGGCAATTGCGGCACGCTCCGGCGTGTCGGGCGTCAAGATTTCCAAGGTGCATGCGGCCTATTCGCTGGGGGCCAGCAAATGGCAGGTGATGCGCTATGTCATCATCCCCAATTCGCTGCCTGAAATATTCACCGGGGCGCGTGTCGCCATGGGGGTTTGCTGGGGCACGGTTGTGGCGGCGGAACTGGTTGCGGCGGAGCAGGGGGCAGGCATGATGATCATGACCGCATCCAAGTTCCAGAACACCGATATCGTGATCATGGGGATCATCCTGATCGGCGTCATCGGTTTTGGCATCGACATGCTGATGCGGGCGGCTGAGCGGTTCCTGGTGCCCTGGAAAGGAAAGGGATAACCCCTGCGGGTTATCCCTCCGGCGCTGGACGCGCCGATTTTTTCGAAAAAATCGGGCCGGAGTTTTTGAAAACTCCGGGTCCTTGCCCCGGGCGTCTTACTTCGGCTTGAAACCGCCCTTGCCGCCTGCGGGTTTGCCGCGCGCGGGTTTGGCGCCGGGTTTGCCCATCTTGTGCGGCGGGGTGAAGCGTTTCGAGGGGTCGCCCGCGCGTTGATAGGTTTTCGTGGCCGGTTTGCCGTCGCCCGCCGGGGCAGCCCGGCGCGGTGCATCAGACTTTGGCCCGTCCTTCTTCCACACGGGTTTCGCCTTGGGGGGCGAGCCGTCTGCCTTGGGCTTCGGCGCGGCACCGGGCTTCATCGGGCTGCGTTCGGTCTTGTGCGACTTTGGCGGGCGTTCGCCCTTGGGCGCTTTGGGCTTGTCGAATTTCGGCCGGTCGGCCTTTGGTTTGTCAGCCCTTGGTTTGTCGCCCCTTGGTTTGTCAAACTTCGGTTTGTCGAATTTGGGCTTTTCCGCGCGTGTCTCTGCCATGGGCGCTGCATCGCGGGGGGCGCGGGGTTCGCGGCTGTGTGACGGCGCGTCGGGATCATAGGCGGGTTTGCGCTGCGGCTTGGGGCCGCCGGGCTTTGGTCCGCGTGGCGCGCGCGATGCCGGTCCGCCCTTGGGCAGGTCCGGGGCCTTGTCCAGCTGGGTGACCACCGCGCCTTCCTCTGCCGTGCGGTCGGGGCCGAGGGCATTGAGGAACTTGGGGGCGGAACTGGCAAGGATCTCCACAAAGCTGTGGCTGGCCTGCACGCGGATTGCGCCGATGTCGTCCTTGGTCAGGTCGCCGGCGCGGCACAGCATCGGCAGCAGCGTGCGGGGCTCTGCCCCGTCGTTGCGGCCCTGGCTGACCGAGAACCAGACCGAGGGGCCGAAGGCCGGGCGCTTGCTGTCGTCCTTTGATCCCGGATCGGCCAGTTCCTCGGGCGCGGAGGCGCGGGCGCGGTAGAGGTTGACGAAAGCGGTGGCAAGCTGTTCGGCGCTGTAGGTCGCGACCAGGTTGGCGACGAAATCGGCGGCCTCCTCCGGCACGGGTGCTTCCCAGGCCGGGTCTGCAAGCAGGCGTGCCTCGTCGGCGGCGTTGACCTCTTCGGCGGAGGGGGCGGCGGCCCATTCGGCCTTGAGCTTGGCCCAGCCCAGCAGGCGGTTGGCCTTGGTCTTCATCTTGGTCGGCACGATCAGGGCGGAGACCCCCTTGCGCCCCGCGCGCCCGGTGCGGCCGGAGCGGTGCAGCAGCGTATCGGCGTTGCTGGGCAGGTCCGCATGGATCACCAGTTCGAGGTTGGGCAGGTCGATGCCGCGTGCGGCCACGTCGGTGGCGATACAGACCCGCGCGCGCCCGTCGCGCAGGGCCTGCAGCGCATTGGTGCGTTCCGATTGCGTCAACTCGCCCGACAGGGCCACGACGGAAAAGCCGCGGTTGGTGAATTTGGTGGTCAGCCGCGCCACGGCGGCGCGGGTGTTGCAGAAGACGATGGCATTCTTGGCTTCGTAGAACCGCAGCACGTTGATGATGGCGTTTTCGGTGTCGCGGGGGTGCACGTTCAGCGCGCGGTACTCGATGTCCGCGTGCTGGCGCGCCTCACCGGTGGTGCTGATGCGCTGGGCGTCCTTCTGGTAGGATTGCGCCAGTTTGGCGATGGCTGCCGGGACCGTGGCCGAGAACAACAGGGTGCGGCGGTCTTCGGGGGCTTCGGAGAGGATGAACTCCAGCTCTTCGCGAAAGCCGAGGTCGAGCATTTCGTCAGCCTCGTCCAGCACCACGGCGCGCAGGGTGGACAGGTCGATGTTGCCGCGCTTGATGTGGTCGCACAGGCGCCCGGGGGTGGCCACGACCACATGCGCGCCACGGTCCAGGGCGCGGCGTTCGCTGCGCTGGTCCATGCCGCCCACGCAGGTGGTGACCACGGCCCCCGCCTGACCGTAGAGCCAGGTGATTTCGCGGGCCACCTGCATGGCCAGTTCGCGGGTCGGCGCGATGATCAGGGCGAGCGGTGCCCCGGCAGCGCCGAAGCGGGGCTGGTCGCCCAGCAAGGTGGGTGCAATGGCAAGGCCGAAGCCCACGGTCTTGCCCGAGCCGGTCTGCGCCGAGACCAGCAGGTCCGCGTCGGCCAATGCGGGGTCGGTCACGGCCTCCTGCACGGGGGTAAGAGTATCGTAGCCTTGGGCGGCAAGGGCGTCGGCAATGGTCTGAATCACGGGGTCCGTCCTGTTCGTGAGGTCGCTGTGCACCGCACAGGGGGCCGGGGAGGCGGCCTTTGAAGGGGTTGGGCAGGCCTTATGTTGTTCAGGCACGTTTGTACATGGGGTTCTTTTCTACGTCGAAACAAGGGTGGTTTCGCATTTCGCTTGAATATAATGGATAAAGTCCATTATATCTGGGCTGCTGTTGGTGGAGGCAATCAATGTCAAATGATTTTGACACCTCGGGTGCATTCGAGATCCCGCGCGGGAAACATCCCGCGGTGACGGGCATCACGGATGTCATCACGTTCAAATTGCATACCCTGGAAACGATCGGAGACCGGTCAGCAAGCGGCTGGTCCGAGGCGTTGTTCGGGGTGAGCCTCACGGCGTGGCGGGTGCTGGCGGTGGTCAGATCGCAGCAACCGGTGCGGGCGGGCGATGTTGCCGACATCCTGTTGATGGACAAGAGCCAGCTGAGCAGGGCGATCAAGCAGTTGACCGCCAAGCATCTGGTCGTCGATACCACCGACCCGCGTGACGGGCGCGCGGTGGCATTGAAGCTGACGTCGATCGGGCTTGATCTATATGATCGGGCCATGGCGCATGTCCTTGACCGGAATGAAAAGGTGCTTGAGCCTCTGAGCCTGGCGGAAGTGGCGAGCTTTGACATGATGCTCGACAAGCTGATCGCGCATGCGCGGGCGACGCTGGCCGCGGGTTTTGCAGCCGCCAAGAAATAGCCTGCCGGGGGCCGGATGAAGCGCAGCTGCCGGCCTTTCGCGCTGGGGGCGCGGGGGCGCATCTGCTCACCCGGTCGCGGGATTTTCATTAGCGATGGGGAAGTTGCGCTGTTAGGAACAGGAGCGGCTGCGCCGCATTCGATCTATTTTTGCTGATGAGGGGCGCTGCCCCTCAAACTCCCCGGGAATATTTATGGCCAAAAAGAAAAGGCAGGATGGGTGTTGAGCGCGGTGCCCCTGACCCGTGATCTGGTGCTGGTGGGTGGCGGGCATGCCCATGCGCTGGTGTTGCGGAGCTGGGGGATGGACCCCTTGCCGGGGGTGCGGGTGACGGTGATCAACCCCGGTCCGACGGCACCCTATACCGGCATGTTGCCGGGGCATGTGGCGGGGCATTACGGGCGCGATGAGCTGGAGATCGACCTGGGCAAGTTGTGCCGTCATGCGGGCGCGCGGCTGATCCTGGGCCGCGCCGAGGCCATCGACCGGGCGGCGCGGCAGGTCCGTGTCGCGGGGCGCGGGCCGGTGGGATATGATGTGGCCAGCATCGACGTGGGCATCACCGCGCAGATGGATGTGCCGGGATTTGCCGATCATGCGGTCGGGGCCAAGCCGCTGGATGTCTATGCGGCGCGCTGGCGGGCCTTTCTGGAGCGTGTCGAGGGTGGGGCGGTTGCGCCCGAGGTGGTGGTGATCGGTGGCGGTGTCGCGGGCTGCGAATTGTCGATGGCCATGGCCCATGCCCTGCGCGACCGCGGCGCTCTGCCCGAGGTGACGGTGATCGAGGCCGGACAGCATGTCTCGGGCCTGGGGGACCGGGCGCGCAGCCATGTGTTGTCTGCCATGCGTGGGCTTGGCGTGACCTTGCGGACCGGGGTGCAGGTGGCACGGATCGAGGCTGATCGCGTGGTGCTGGGCGATGGCAGCAGCGTGCCAGCGCGGTTTTGCGTCGGGGCGGCGGGTGCCTTTGCCCATGGATGGATCTTCGGGACCGATCTGCCGCAGCGCGATGGTTTCATCAAGGTGGGGCCGGACCTTGGGGTCATGGGGGATGACAGGCTCTTTGCCGTGGGCGATTGCGCCGAGATGGACCGTGCCCCGCGGCCCAGGGCCGGTGTTTTTGCGGTGCGCGCGGCGCCGGTCTTGCATGGCAATCTGCGCGCGGCACTGGGGGCCGGGCGGCGGCGGGCGTTCCGGCCGCAGAAGCACTATCTGAAGCTGATTTCCCTTGGCGGCCAATCGGCGGTGGCGGAGAAGTTCGGGCTGGCGGTTTCCGCCCCCTGGATGTGGCGCTGGAAGGACCGGATCGACCGGGCGTTCATGGACCGGCTGGGCGCCTTGCCGTCGATGCCGCCGCCCCGGGTGCGCGGCCCCGTGGCGCAGGGCGTGGCCGAGGCGCTGACGGACAAGCCGCTTTGTGGCGGTTGCGGGGCCAAGGTGGATGGCGCTGTGCTGGGTGGAGCGCTGGCCGGTATTGCCCAGAGTGGCAATGATGTGGTGACCGGCCCCGGGGATGATGCCGCGATCCTGCGGCAGCCCAACGGGGGGTTCCAGGTGATCAGCACCGATCACCTGCGGGGTTTCATCGAAGACCCTCATATGATGGCGCGCATCGCGGCGGTGCATGCGCTGGGGGATGTCTGGGCGATGGGGGCGACACCGCAGGCCGTGCTGTCGTCAATCGTGCTGCCGCAGATGACGGTTCAGATGCAGGCGCGGACCCTGGCAGAGATCACGCAGGCGACGCAGGAGGTGATGGCCGAGGTGGGCGCGCAGCTGGTCGGGGGCCATACCACCATGGGGGCGGAGCTGACGCTGGGCTTCACCGTCACGGGCCTGCGGGACGACATGCCGCTGACGCAGGGGGGCGCACAGGCGGGTGATCTGCTGATCCTGACCCGTCCGGTCGGGTCAGGCGTGCTGCTGGCTGCTGACATGGCCAGGCAGGCCGATGGCCGCGATCTGGCGGCGGCACTGGCGGTCATGGCGCGGCCCCAGCACCGCGAGGCCAAAGTCCTGGCGCGGGTGGCCCATGCGATGACGGATGTGACCGGCTTTGGGCTGGCCGGGCATCTTGCGGCGATGGCCCGGGCCTCTGGCCTGGATGTGGAGATCTGGGGCGACAGGGTGCCTTACTTTGCAGGCGCGCAGGCCCTGTCCGGCGCGGGCGTCGCATCCTCCCTGATGGCGGCAAACCGGGTGAATGCGCCGGTGAGCGGGCGCGCCGATCCGCTGCTGTTCGATCCGCAGACGGCGGGTGGGCTGCTGGCCGCCGTGCCGGAACCGCTGGCGGAGGCGACGCTGGTCGCCCTTGCTGCCCAGGGGTGTGACGGCCATCTGATCGGGCGGCTGTGGTCCGGCGCGGGTGCCTTGCGGGTTACGTGAAATCCGCCGTCAGCCGGGCGGCTGCGGCGCGCAGGGTTGCGGCCTCAAGATCGGGCAGATCAAGCCGGCGCATCGGCGCGGGGGCGGATGCATTGGCCTTTTCATAACGCGGGTCGTAATGGGTCTGCATCAGCCCCTCGGCCAGCGCGACGAAATCGCCGGTGTCGGCCTGCTCTTGCCATTGCGCGATCTGTTTGGCCGCGTGGTAGGGCCGCAGGTGATCAATCTGGCGGTGCAGGCGGGCGGGGTCTTCCTTCAGCTCCGCATATGCGCGGCACAGATAAGTCGCGCGGGCCTGCAAGGGGGCATGGATTTCGACCCTTGGGGCCGCGCACATCGCGGTCCAGAGCGCGGGCGGGATGATCCGGTTGCCAACCTTGCTGCTTTCGGCCTCCACCCAGGTCAGGCGGGAGGGTTCAAGACGGCCAAGGGCGCTGGCAATGCGGCTTTCGAACATCTTCTGACTGGGCTGAGCCACTTCTGTCGCCCCGAAAAGGGAGCCGCGATGCCGGGCCAGCCCCTCAAGGTCCAGCACCTGCGCGCCTGCCTTCTGCAGGTGGTGCAGCATCTCTGTCTTGGCGGTGCCGGTCCCGCCGGAGACCAGCGCGATACGGTGCGGCAGCGCCCGGTCATAAAGCGCATCCACCACAAGACGCCGATAGCTGCGATAGCCGCCCTGCAACAGAGTGACGCGCCAGCCGACGTGGTCGAGGATGGTGGCGAAGGCCCCGGAGCGCTGACCGCCGCGCCAGCAATAGACCAATGGCTGCCAGCCGCCTGACTTGTCCGCAAGCGGGCCGTCAAGATGTGTTGCGGTATTGCGCGCCACCAGCGCCGCGCCGACCTTGCGCGCAGAAAAGGGCGAGACCTGTTTGTACATTGTGCCCACGTCGGCGCGCTCCGCGTCATAGAGCACCGGCAGGTTGATGGCGCCGGGCATATGGTCTTCTGCAAATTCCGCGGGGGAGCGCACGTCGATGATGGTATCGACGGTCAGGTCGGCCAGTTCGGCAAGCGAGGTGAGGGTCAGTGGTTTCATCGGACGCCTTGCACTGGGACAGGCTCTTTTAGCTGGGAATGGGGCAGGGGCGCAATCTGGCTCTGCTCATGGGTCAATGCGTGATGGCTGTCATCCCCTGGCCAATGTTTCATCACATCCGAATTCCGAGAGAACCCAGGACAAGGTTCGCCGCAGCGACAGGTCGTGGGCGTGGTGTCTGGACCAGGACAGGAACAGGAATTCGCCCGATGATTCCGAAGGCTGCCATATCTGTTTCAGGCGACCGGCGCGGATATCAGCCTCTGTCATGTATGTCGGGGCGATGGCGATGCCATGCCCCTGAATGGCGGCGTCCACGGCAAGGGCCGCGCTGCCGAAGTTCAGAATCCGTTGCGGCCCCTGGTGGTCCGATGCCTCGATCAGCTGTTTCCAGCGGTGATGGGCATCCTGCAGCAGCGGCAAGGTCAGCAAGGTTCCGAGGTCGACAGGCCGGTCTGGGAGCGGGAAATCCGGGCTGCACAGGGCCACGAGCCGCAATTCGCAGAGGCGCCGGATATGGTGGGCCGCATTCGGTTTTGGCGTTCTGGCGGGCCATATGGCGATTTCATTGCGGCCCAGATTGCGTTGCAGCAGGGTGCTGTGGATCTGTGTTTCCAGCGAAATGTCGGGATGACGCATGTTGAATGCATCCATCCGGGGCATCAGCCATTTCGAGGCAGATGACGCCCCGATGTGCAGCGTGATCTGGCGGCCGGGCTGTTGCAGGTCGGTGGTGGCCTCTGTCAGGATCGTCAGCGCCCGTTCCACAGCATCGAAGTATGTTCTGCCCTTGTGGGTCAGTGAAACGCCGCGCGGTTTCCTGTTAAAGAGGATGACACCCAGATCGGCCTCAAGCTGCTTGATGCGCTGGGAGACCGCGCCGTGCGAGATGTTCAGCACCTCTGCCGCATTCTGAAAGCTGCCATGCCGGGCGGCCATGGCAAAGACACGCAGGGCGTTAAGATTGAGGTTTTGCATCGGGTTGCCAAGCTGTTAGTTTTTCTAACATCGCCAGCAAATTTCCTGCTTTGTCAATTCGTTCCGTTTCTGCAATCGGTTACGCGCGACCCATCATGCCCCGCGAACAGGAAAGGCTCCCCATGTCCCTTGCAATCCGACCTGCCAAGCTGCGCGACCTTGATGCTGTTTCGGAGCTGCTGCTTGCGGATGCTGAGGCGCGGCACGCCCTTGATCCCGATTTGTGGAAGCTGGATCAGGCAGCCCGGGACAAGATCCGATCAACCGTCAAAGCGGCGATGGAGGCTGCGCAGCCACCGTTCCGGCAGCAATGGCTGATCGCCGAGGATGGGGGCAAGGCCGTTGGTGTTGCCCATACCATCCTGTTGCCGGTGCCGCCGATCTATGCGGGCGCATTCGGGCCGCCCGGCCTGATCATGGAAGATTGCTTTGTTGTGCCGGATGCCCCGGCAGAGACCCGGCGCGCGTTGTTCAGAGCCGCTGAAGCCGACCTGATCGAAGCGGGCGCCGTGATCCTTCTGGCCTCCGGCGTGGAGGGCGGGGACTGGCAGGAGACCTATGCCGCGCAGGGCTATGACCGTCTTACTGCGTATTTCGCGAAATCCGGGCTGCGGGGGCAGATTGCCGGGGCAGAGGTGCGAAAAGCAACCGGTGGCGACATCCCCGGGATTGTCAGGGCAAGCGCCCTGCACCGCCGCGTTCTGGACAACATCCATCACCTGTTCTGGCAACCACATGAGGAGGCGGACGCACGTTTTGGATCCTGGATGCGGCGGAGCCTGTCGCTGGAGGACCGTGACATGTTCGTTTCGGAGGACGAAGGGGGCATCCGGGGCTATGCCATCTCGCAGCCCGCGACCGCGCTGCATTTCCCGGCAGCCCATGACATTTCGGATGTCGGGGTGATAGACGATTTTTTCCACGATGCCTTTGAAGACAGGCAAATGCGCGCCAGCTCCGGGCCGGAAGCAGCGGCGCTCTTTTCGGCGGCGGAAGCGGCGCGTGCAGAGCGGGGCGATCGGGCGATTCTGGTGGTCTGCCCGGCCCGGTGGCAATCCAAGATCAACCTGCTGGAACAGCAGGGATATCGAAACGCGATCACCTGGCATATCCGGATGCTGGTATCTCCGGCCTGATTCCGGGCACTGCAAAGGGCCGGTCAACGGCGGCGAGGCGCGCAGGCGATGGCCCGACGCAGCAAAAGGCCAATGCGGCAGAGGCCATTCGGCCAGAGGCAAATCCCCTGACGAGAAAGGCAAACCTATCTGGTCTCTTACGAAGAAAGGAATGGTGGAGCATAGCGGGATCGAACCGCTGACCTCCTGCATGCCATGCAGGCGCTCTCCCAGCTGAGCTAATGCCCCATTCAGGTCCGCGTCTTGTCTGCGGTCCGTTTGGTGGTGCGTGATTAGGCGCAAGCGGGGGCGGGATCAAGTGGAAAATCCACTCCCGCCACCGCAAATGGTTCAATCGTCGTCGTTGGTCGTCACATCTGCGATGTCGTCCAGCGGCACTGTGTCATCATCATCGTCGTCGTCGTCCAGGATATCGTCATCCAGATCGACATCGACATCGTCGTCATCGTCCAGAATCACATCATCTTCGACTTCGGCCTTCTTGGCCTTGGCTGTTTCGGCATCCTCGGCGTCGGCGGCGATCATGCGCGACTTGGATGCGTCGATCTCAAGCACTTCACCCGTGTAGGGGCTGACGATCGGATCCTTGTTGAGGTCGTAGAAGCGCTTGCCCGTTGTGGGGCACAGGCGCTTGGTTCCCCATTCTTCGTTGGGCATGGAACACCCCTTCTGAAAATTGCGTTTGCGTGTAGATGATTCAGGGCAAGTGCCATATGAGGGGGAGACTGTCAAAGGCTTTAGCCCCTTGTCCGAGTAGAGTCCGATTGATGAGCGATCCTGTCCTGTCCGGCGACCCGCCTATTCCCCTGATCCTGCGTCGTTCCGCACGGGCAAAGCGTATTTCCCTGCGCATTTCGCAACTGGACGGACGGGTCACGCTGACGCTGCCGAAACGGCTGGCGGAGCGGGAGGCACTGGATTTTGCGCGCAGCAAGGAAGGATGGATTCGCAAGCATCTGGATGCGCGTGGTGCAGATCTGCAGGTGTTGCCGGGGGTAGAGGTGCCGGTGGCCGGGCAGATGCTCAAGGTGGCCCGGGGGCAGGGGCGCCGGGTGCAGATCGGGGCTGACGTCATCGCCGTGCCGGGGCCGGAGGAACGCGTGGGTGTGCGGCTTGCCAGCCATCTCAAGCTGGTGGCGCGGGACCGGCTGGCAGCGGCCAGCGACGCCTATGCCGCGCAGCTTGGCCTGGGATACAGCCGCCTGACCCTGCGGGACACGCGGTCGCGCTGGGGGTCCTGTACCAGCGACGGGGCGCTGATGTTTTCCTGGCGCCTGATCATGACGCCGCCCGAGGTGCTCAACTATGTCGCCGCGCATGAGGTTGCGCATCTGGCGCAGATGAATCACTCGCCCGCCTTCTGGGCCGAGGTCACGCGGCTCTACGGTGATTATGATCCGCCCCGGCGCTGGCTGCGGACACATGGCAGTGGTCTGCACCGTTATCGGTTCTGATCCGGCGGTCCGCAGTACCTTCAAATCGCTTGACCGGGTGAAAATTTGTGATCACACAAAGCTCATGAACCTGAACCGCCGCCCTGCCGAGGCCACGCCGCCAGCCCATGACCGTGTCTATCGACGGATGCGCAGCCGGATCATGCACGGCGATCTGCCGCCGGGTCAGGCGCTGACCCTGCGCGGCATCGGCAAGGAATACAACGTGTCGATGACGCCCGCGCGCGAGGCGGTGCGTCGCCTGGCCGCCGAGGGAGCGCTGACCATGTCGACCTCGGGGCGGATTTCGACACCGGAATTGTCCAGCGACCGGATCGAGGAACTGGCGGCCCTGCGCGCCCTGATCGAGGTGGAACTGGCAAGCCGGGCCCTGCCGCGCGCACATCTGGCGCTGATCGAACGGTTGCAGACCATCAACAATGCGGTGGGTGAGGCCGTCGCGCAACGCGACGCGGTGAGCTATATCCGCACCAACCTTGAATTTCACCGCACGCTTTACCTGCGTGCGCAGGCGCCTGCGATGCTTGCCATGGCCGAAACGGTCTGGTTGCAGATGGGGCCGACGATGCGCGCGCTTTACGGGCGGTTGCGCCGTACCGAGCCGCCGCAGTTTCACCGGCTGATCATTGCCGCCCTGCGTGCAGGGGATGAACCCGGTCTGCGGTTGGCAGTGCGGTCCGACGTGACGCAGGGCCTGCGGATGCTGGCGCGGTAGCCCTTCAGTCGGGGACAATCCGCAGAGCCGCGCCCCTGCCGCCGCGGCCTCAGCCCGCAACGCCGCCGGTGCTGACGATCGGCTTTTCCATCATCCAGTGGGTGCCGGCCGACATCACGCAGCTTATGCCGTCCGGGCGGGTCAGCAGGATGGTAAAGCTGCCTCTTTCCTCCGAGCTCCAAACCTCGATCAGGGCCGCGCCGTTCTGCAACCCCCGCGCGGTCAGCGTTTCGGCATATTCCGACGTCAGCCGCGCCACCAGCGCCTCGCGCGGGGCGCAGGTCAGGGCCCAGGCCGGGGGCCCGGTGCAGGCCATCCCGAAGAGCAGGGCAGCGGTGAGAATGCGTTTGTACATGACTGGCTCCTTTCCGATGTGATCCGGAAGGCGCCTAGGGGCCAAGAGGTGGTCTCAGACGCCCTCTGATACAAATATCGTGATGCGGGGGCGGGTTTGCAATTCAGGCGGCTTCACAACTTCGGCGGTGTGGCGTTGACACATCACCTGTCCGGTCGCTAACTGCCCCTATGGAAAACCGCCGCACCACGACCCAGCGCTGCTATCGCCGCACTCAATAAGCGCGGTCCTTTCCCCATTCAGAAACATTTGGCCGCCTGACGCGCGGCCCCTCCGTGCGGTCGGCCCGAACGGAGCTTTTCAATGCCTCTCATCAGACCTGTCACCGAAAACGATCTGCCGCAGGTTCATGCCATGGTTTGCCACCTTGCCCGGCACCATGGCGATACCGCGCAGCTTACACTTGACGACCTTGCCCGCGATGCGCTGGGTGCGCATCCCTGGCTGAGTGTCCTTGTCGCCGAAGCGGCGCAGGGCCTGTCCGGCTATGCCGCGCTTTGCCCGCTTGCCCAATTGCAGTTCGGGGTGCGTGGCATGGACCTGCATCACCTGTTCATCCGGGACAATATGCGCGGGCAGGGTGTGGGGCGCGCCCTGGTCGACGCCTGCATCGGCGTTGCGCAGGCGCGGGGCTGCCGGTTTCTTGCGGTCGGGACCGATCCGGGCAACCTGGCCGCGCAGGAGGCCTATGTCGCCATGGGGTTCGACCGTGTCCCGCAACCGGGGCCACGGTTTCGCATCAAATGGTAGGGGGCGTCAGGCGGCCAGGCCCTTGGCGCCCATGTCCAGGTATTTCTTGCGGCGGTCGGCGATCAGGGCGGCAGCATCCTTGCCGTCGAGTTCTTTCAGCATGGCGGCGATTGCGCTGCCAACGGCCTTGATCGCGGCAGGGGCATCGCGGTGCGCGCCGCCTTTCGGTTCGGTGATGATCCTGTCGGTGACGCCCAGTTTGCGCAGGTCATCGGCGGTCAGGCGCATGGCCTCTGCGGCCTCGCGCATCTTTTCGGAATCCTTCCAGAGAATCGATGCGCAGCCCTCCGGGGTGATCACGGAATAGACCGCATGTTCCAGCATCGCGACCCGGTTGGCGGTGGCAAAGGCGACAGCGCCGCCCGATCCACCCTCGCCGATGATCACACTCACCAGCGGCACACCGATCTGCAGGCATTTCTCTGTGGAACGTGCAATCGCCTCGGACTGGCCACGTTCCTCGGCCCCCTTGCCGGGATAGGCCCCGGGCGTATCCACCAGCGTGATCACCGGCAGGCCGAACTTGCCGGCCAGTTCCATCAGGCGCACCGCCTTGCGGTAACCTTCGGGGCGGGCCATGCCGAAATTCCGCTCGATCCGGGACTTGGTATCATTGCCCTTCTCATGACCAATCACCATGACGGGGCGGTCGCCAAAACGCGCAAGGCCGCCCATGACCGCCAGATCGTCGGCAAAGTTGCGGTCGCCTGCCAGCGGCGTGAATTCGGTGAAAAGGGCCTTGATGTAATGTTCGCAATGCGGACGCTCTGGGTGCCGGGCAACCTGACATTTGCGCCAGGGGGTCAGAGAGCCATAGATTTCCTCAAGCAGGCTGGCTGCCTTGGCATCCAGCGCCTTGGCCTCGGCCGTGATGTCCATTTCCCCGTTTTCGCGCGCCATGGCGCGCAATTCTTCCGCCTTGCCCTCGATCTCTGCCAGGGGTTTCTCAAAATCCAGATACTGCGTCATGTAATGCTCCGCCTTGTTGCCCGATATATGGCCGCAGTTGCGGCGCTTTGCAACGCGGCGGCAGCGGGGCGGCGGGGGCGCGCGTGCGTGCCCCCGTGTTTCGCCACCGGCGACAGTCGGCTAAATGCGGCGCAATTAAGGCGAAAAACCTCGCGGAAACAATGTGTTTTCCTTGTTTTACTTGCGAAAACCCCGGGTCAGGCGAAGGGTGGGCCTTGGATTAAGGCAGAAATATGTTGGCAAAGGGGCCAAAGATGGCGCTGGTAAATTACATTCTCGCGGGCATGCTTGGCACGGTTGTGGCCATGGCAATCTACCAGCATCGGGTCAGCTTTGGCAGCGATGCCGCCGATCAGCTGCCCCCGGCGCAGCAGCAGATGGTCTGAGCCGGCCCCCTGTCAAAAGGGGCCGACCCGGCGGTTGAAGGCAGAATTCAGCTGTTCGCAATCATTTCTGACTGGCGCACGATCACTTCGGCCTGCTTGATGCTGGCGATATCGACAAGGCGACCCTTGTAGACCGTCGCCCCCTCGCCATTGGCTTTGGCCTGCTCCATCGCGGCCAGGATTTCGCGCGCTTCGGTGACCGCTTCTTCCGAGGGGGTGAAGACCTCGTTGGAGATTGCGATCTGTTTCGGGTGAATGGCCCATTTGCCGACCATGCCCAGGGTGGCAGAGCGCCGCGCCTGCGCCCGGCAGCCTTCGTCGTCTGAGAAATCGCCAAAGGGGCCGTCCACGGGCAGGATGCCATGGGTCCGGCAGGCGGCGACAATGGCGGTCTGCGCCCAATGCCAGGGGTCGGACCAATGTTTCTGGCCCTCGTGCAGCATGTAGTAGTTTTCCTGCGTGCCGCCGATCCCGGTGGTCTGCATCCCCATGGAGGCCGCGAAATCTGCGGCCCCAAGGCTCATCGCCTCAAGCCGGGGGGAAGATGCGGCGATCTCCTCAACATGGGCGATGCCGGCAGCGGATTCGATGATGACCTCAAGCGCAATCCGCTTGGTGCGCCCCTTGGCGGCCTCGATCGCCGTCACAAGTGCGTCGACGGCGTAGACGTCCGCCGCGCAGCCCACTTTCGGGATCATGATCATGTCGAGCCGTTCTGAGGCCTGTTCCAGAAGATCCACCACATCGCGATACCAGTAAGGCGTATCAAGGCTGTTGATGCGCACCGAAAGGGTCTTGTTGCCCCAGTCGACGGTGTTGATCGCCTCGATCACATTGGCGCGGGCCATGTCCTTGTCATTGGGCCCTACGGAATCCTCCAGATCGAGATTGATCACATCCGCTGCCGAGGCCGCCATCTTTTCAAAGAGTTTCTTGTTGGAGCCGGGGCCGAACAACTGGCAGCGATTCGGGCGGGCGGGCGGCGTGGGCTGGATGCGGAAAGACATGGCGGATTCCTTCGTGGCGAAATAATATTACGATTTTCCTGATGCAATCAGGTATTAAATTGCGCAGCAAGCTGCAAGCCGGATTTCGCAGGTGCAGCATTTCATTGGCGCGGCGGTTGCAATATTCTTGCACATATATCAGGCTTGACGCTGGAAATTTGTCGTCGTGACGCTGTCGCTTGCAGAATTGCAATCGATTTGCGTGCCACATGGCGGAAGATACGACAAACCACCTTATTGGAGAGCCTGCCATGATCGAGACCCCATATCTGTTGTTCCTTGGCGATGCGCCTGACCAGCTTGCCGCGAAGGTGGCCCAGGGCATCAAGGACTGGCGCCCCGAGAATGCAGTGGGCCAGTTCCGCATGGCGGGGTGCAAGGCGGATGTGGGTCTCAAGGACATGACCCTGGCGGAGGCAAAGGAAGCCGGTGCCAAGACGCTGGTGATCGGCGTGGCCAACCGGGGCGGGGTGATTTCCGCGGCCTGGAAAGAGGTGCTGGTAGAAGCGCTGAACATGGGGTTCGACCTGGCGTCGGGCCTGCACAATCTGCTGGCCAATGAAGGCGTGCTGGTCGCCGCCTCCCAGGTCAATGGCCGCACCCTGCATGACGTCCGGGTGCCGAACGTGGAATACCCGATCGCCAATGGCAAAAAGCGGACCGGCAAACGGGTTCTGGCGGTTGGTACGGATTGTTCAGTGGGCAAGATGTACACGGCGCTGGCGCTGGACGTGGCGATGCGCGAGCGCGGCATGAAAAGCACCTTCCGGGCCACCGGGCAGACCGGCATCCTGATCACCGGCTCCGGCGTGCCGCTGGACGCGGTGATTGCCGATTTCATGGCCGGTGCCGTGGAATACCTGACACCTGACAACGACCCCGATCACTGGGACATCATCGAGGGGCAGGGCAGCCTGTTCCACGTCAGCTACTCCGGGGTGACGCTTGCGCTGATCCATGGCGGTCAGCCCGATGCGCTGATCCTGTGCCACGAGCCGACGCGCCCGCATATGCGGGGTCTGCCCGATTACACGCCGCCTTCGCTGGAGGCGGTGCGCGACGTGGCGCTGACCCTGGCACGGGTGGCCAACCCGGATTGCAAGGTCGTCGGCATTTCGGTGAACACGCAGCATCTGTCCGAGCAGGAAGCAGACGAATACCTCAGGAAGGTAGAGGCCGAACTGGGCCTGCCTGCGGTCGATCCGTTCCGCCATGGTGCCGCGCGCCTGGCCGAGGCGCTGGAAGTCCTTTGACCGTCGCGACCGCAGCGCGTCCGGGATTGGATATTTTTGGCCAAAAAGAGGAGTGGTCATGCGCATAGAAGTGAGCCGGGATGTCTTTCCGCTGGCACAGGTCTTTACCATATCGCGCGGTTCGCGGACCGAAGCGAAGGTGCTGACGGTGCGCATCCACGCGGATGGCGTGACGGGCCGGGGAGAATGTGTGCCCTATGCGCGCTATGATGAAACGCTGGACAGTGTCGCGGCGCAGATCGAGGGGTTGAGCGGCAATCTGACCCGCGCGGGCCTTTATGATCTTTTGCCCGCAGGTGCTGCGCGCAATGCGGTGGATTGCGCCCTTTGGGACCTTGAGGCAAAGCGCGCGGACAAGCGGGTGTGGGAACTGGCCGGTCTGCCGGAACCGGGGCCCGAGATCACCGCCTATACCCTGTCCCTGGCCGAACCTGCGGAGATGCGGGCGCAGGCAGCGAAAAACGCCCATCGCCCCCTGTTGAAGATCAAGCTGGGGACGCCGGATGATATGCCCCGCCTTGAGGCTGTCCGTGCCGGTGCGCCGAAATCGACCATTATCGTGGATGCTAACGAAGGCTGGTCGGCGGCGGTCTATGCCGATCTCGCTCCGCATCTGGTCCGCCTTGGGGTGGCGCTGGTGGAACAACCGCTGCCCGCGGGCGAGGATGACGCCCTGATCGGGATGGAGCGGCCGGTGCCGGTCTGCGCGGACGAGAGCGCCCACGACCGGACGAGCCTGCCGCATCTCAAAGGCAAATACGATGTGGTGAACATCAAGCTGGACAAGACCGGCGGTCTGACCGAGGCGCTGGAACTGCGGGCGGCGGCGCTGGCCGAAGGATACGACGTGATGGTCGGCTGCATGGTCGGATCGTCGCTGGCGATGGCGCCCGCGACACTGGTCGCCCAGGGGGTGCGTGTGGTTGATCTTGACGGGCCGCTGCTTCTGGGCGAGGACCGCGAAAATGCCCTGACGTTCGACGATGCCGGGGTGCACCCGCCACTCGCCGCACTTTGGGGGTGAGGCGCGTCCCGGAAAAGCTCCAGTGGAGCTTTTCAGCGCCGAACGGGCGGAGCCCTGGCAATGGCGCGTCCCGGAAAAGCTCCAGCGGCGCTTTTCAGCGCCGAACGGGCGGCACCGGGACCGCAAAAGGGATGGACAGGCGGCGGCGTCCGGGCCATGTCGGACCCGGACAAAACAGGACGGGCGTCGCCCGCTGAAAGAGGATTGAGAAGATGCGGACAGTCTATGTGAACGGCGAATACCTCCCCGAGGACGAGGCGCGGGTCTCGATCTTTGACCGGGGGTTCCTGATGGCTGATGGCGTATACGAGGTTACATCCGTGCTGGATGGCAAGCTGATTGATTTTGACGGCCATGCCGTGCGCCTCAGCCGCTCGCTGAACGAGCTGGAGATGAAGAACCCGATCAGCAAGGATGATCTGCTGGAGGTGCACCGCGAGCTGGTGCGCCTGAACGGGATCGACGAGGGTCTGGTGTATTTGCAGATCACCCGTGGCTCCGACGGCGATCGCGATTTCGCCTATCCCGCGCCCGAGACCGAGCCGACCGTTGTCCTGTTCACCCAGAACAAGCCCGGCCTGGCCGATAATCCGGCGGCACGGAAAGGGGCCAAGGTCATCAGCATCGAGGATATCCGCTGGGGTCGCCGCGACATCAAGACGGTGCAGCTGCTTTATCCCTCCATGGGCAAGATGATGGCCAAGAAGGCCGGTTGCGACGATGCCTGGATGGTCGAGGATGGTTTCGTGACCGAAGGCACCTCCAACAACGCCTATATCGTGAAGGGCAACAAGATCATTACCCGCGCCCTCAGCAACGACATCCTGCACGGCATCACCCGTGCGGCGGTGCTGCGGTTCGCCCGCGAGGCGCAGATGGAAGTGGAAGAGCGCAACTTTACCATCGACGAGGCCAAGGAGGCGGATGAGGCCTTTACCACCTCGGCTTCGGCCTTTGTCATGCCGGTGGTTGAGATCGACGGCGTGGCGCTGGGCGATGGTACGCCGGGCCGGGTGGCGCCGCGCCTGCGGGAAATCTATCTGGACGAGATGCGCAAGGCGGCGGTCTGAACGACCTGTCGCGCTTGGGTGACTGTGGTCGCCTGCGCCACCTGAAACAGAGTCGGCACAAGGCTGCGCCGCAGCTACGGGATCCCGTTCAGGCTTGTGAAAAGCCCGATGCCATGCGGCGCAGGAAGACGGTAACGGAGCATTTGGACGCCAATCGTTAAAGCGTCATGCGAGAGAGCTGAATCACGTAACGCTGCCTGAAATCTGTTTCGATACAGGGTGCGACCACGCCAAAGAAAAAGGGCCGCGATGAACGCGGCCCTGAGGCTGCTGAAAAAGCACGTTCCTGCACCCGCTCCCCCCGAAACAACGAAATCGTTCTTCCACGACGCCAGCCACAA